>NZ_NFIE01000008.1:0-101265 GCF_002161605.1 [Collinsella] massiliensis
GCGGCGCGGGACAGGTCGCTTTGAAGGCGGCCCCGCGGGGGCGCCAGCAGGTAGATGGGTCACCGCGCCGCGTACCGACATGGTATCCGCCGAACGGCGGTACGACCATATTGCAAATTATCAGTGCAGGTAGCGAAGTTGCCGTTTTTCCGGCTACTTGGGCACCCCCGTATAAACCGTTCGTTTCGCTCACTTTGGGAATCCGGCGCAAAAAAGGGGTTGAAAGGAACACGTCCCCAACCAACCCACCGCCCCTCAAAAAGTTAGCCACTTCTAATCTCTCGAGAAATAGTTTACTATGTCTAACCGTTTGGGGCGCAGCGGCCGCCGTGGGGTGCGGCCGCATGACCAGAAAGCGGTTAGATATGATCAACAAGCGGCTCGTGGGGCTGGTGCCCGAGAGCAGGCGCTACATCGCGCTGAACGTCGCCTTCCAATGGGTCTCCCTCGTCGCGAACATCTGCCTGGTCACGGCGATCTGCCGCGTGCTCGGGCGCGTCTTCGCGCACGCGGTGACGCGGGGCGACCTCGTTGCCCTGGCCGCCATCGCGCTCGCGGCCATCGCCGTGCGCGCCCTGTGCACGAGCGGCGCGTCGTGGGCGAGCTTCCGTGCCTCGAGCGCGGTGAAACGCCGCCTGCGCCCCGTCATCTACGAGAAGCTCCTGCGCCTCGGCCCGTCGTATCGCGAGCACGCGCTCACCTCGGAGGTGGTGCAGGTCTCCGTCGAGGGCGTCGACCAGCTCGAGACGTACTTCGGCGCCTACCTGCCGCAGCTCTTCTACGCCCTGCTCGCGCCGCTCACGCTCTTCGCCGTGCTCGCACCGGTGAGCCTGCCGGCGGCCGTGGTGCTGCTCGTGTGCGTGCCGCTCATCCCCGTCGCCATCGCCGTCGTGCAGACGTGGGCGAAGCGCCTGCTCTCCAAGTACTGGGGGAGCTACACGGCGCTCGGCGACACGTTCCTCGAGAACCTCCAGGGCCTCACGACCCTCAAGGTCTACGGCGCGGACGAGATGAAGCAGCGCGAGATGAACGAGCGGGCGGAGGAGTTCCGGCGCATCACCATGCGCGTGCTCGTCATGCAGCTCAACTCCATCGCCATCATGGACATCGTGGCCTATGGCGGCGCGGCGGCGGGCATCGCGGTGGGCCTCTTCCAGCTCCAGTCGGGCGCGGTCGGGCTCACCGGCTGCCTCATGATCATGCTGCTCGCGGCCGACTACTTCCTGCCCATGCGCCAGCTGGGGTCGTTCTTCCACATCGCCATGAACGGCATGGCGGCGAGCGACAAGATCTTCCGCCTGCTCGATGCCGAGGAGCCCGCGCGGGGCACGGCGGCCATGCCGGCGCGCGCGGACCTGCGCGTCGCGGGGCTCGGCTTCACCTACCAGGGCGAGGGTGCCGCGCGCTCCGCGCTCGCCGATGTGGACCTCACGGTTCCCGAGGGGTCGTTCACGGCGATCGTGGGCGAGAGCGGCTGCGGCAAGTCGACGCTCGCCTCGGTGCTCATGGGCAGGAACCGCGTCTACACGGGCTCCGTCACCGTGGGCGGCGTGGAGCTTTCCGAGCTCGACCCGGCCGACCTCATGCGGCAGGTGACCTACGTGGGCCATGCGGGCTACCTGTTCCGCGGCACGGTGCGCGAGAACCTGCTCGCCGCCAAGCCGGACGCCACCGACGACGAGCTCTGGCGGGCGCTCGAGGCCACGCGGCTCGCCGGCTTCCTGCGCGCGGGCAAGGGGCTCGACACGCGCCTCACCGAGCAGGCGTCGAACCTCTCCGGCGGCCAGCGCCAGCGCCTCGCGCTCGCCCGCGCGCTCCTGCACGACAGCCGCGTCTACATCTTCGACGAGGCGGCCTCGAACGTGGACGTGGAGAGCGAGGACGCCATCATGGCGGTCATCGCCGGGCTCGCGCGCGACCGGACGGTGCTGCTCATCTCGCACCGCCTGGCCAGCGTGCGCGCGGCGGACCAGATCGTGGTGCTCGACGCCGGCTCCGTGGCCGAGCGGGGCACCCATGACGAGCTCGTCACCCGCGGCGGCGCCTATGCCGAGCTGTGGGACGCCCAGCAGGAACTTGAGAACTTCGGGACTGAGGAGGTCGCCGCATGAGAAGGACCGGTATCGGCGTGATGGCGCGGCTCGTGGGGCTGGTGCGCCCGCTCGCGGGGTACATGGCGCTCGCGGTGGCGCTCGGGCTCGCCGGGCACCTGTGCGCGACGGCCCTCACCGTGCTCGGCGCATACGGTGTGCTCTCCGTTCTGGGTGAGGCGGCGCTGCCGCTTGTGGGCATCGTGGTTGCGATGGCGCTCTGCGCGGTGGCGCGCGGCGTGCTGCGCTACGGCGAGCAGGCGTGCAACCACTTCATCGCCTTCAAGCTGCTCGCGCTCATCCGCGACCGGATGTTCCGGGCGCTCCGCCGCCTCGCCCCGGCCAAGCTCGAGGGGCGCGGCAAGGGCGAGCTCATCTCCGTCATCACCTCCGACATCGAGCTGCTCGAGGTGTTCTACGCGCACACCATCTCGCCCGCGCTCATCGCGCTCGCGTTCTGCGCGATCCTCGTGGCGTTCATCGGGTCGTTCAACCCGGTCTTGGGTGCGTACGCGGCGCTCTCGTACGCGCTCGTGGGCATCGTGCAGCCGTGGCTGGCCTCGCGCGCGGCAGGCGATGACGGCCTGCGCTTCCGCACGCGCTCGGGCGAGCTCTCGGGGTTCGTCCTCGACAGCCTGCGTGGGCTCGACGAGATCCTGCAGTACGACCAGGGCGAGGCGCGCCTCAAGGAGCTGCGCGCACGAACGGACGCGCTCACCGCGGACGAGGCGCGTCTGAAGCGCGTCGCCGGCAGGAACGCCGCCGCCTCGAGCGCGGGCGTCCTTTTGCTCGATGTGGGGATGCTCCTGCTCGCCGCCTGGCTCGCGCCCGAGGGGGCGCCGCTCGCCGGCGTGCTCGTCCCCACCGTGGCGCTCATGGGCTCGTTCGGCCCGGTGATCGCGCTCGCGAACCTGGGGAGCACGCTGCAGGCGACGTTCGCGGCGGGCAACCGCGTGCTCGACATCCTGGACGAGGATCCGCAGGTCGAGGACGTGCAAGGCCGTGCGCACACGGGCTTCGCCGGCGCGGCGGCGCGCGACGTGGCCTTCTCCTACGACGGCGAGCCGGTGCTCGACGGCATCACACTCGAGGCGCCCGAGGGGAAGATCGTCGGCATCACCGGGCGGAGCGGCAGCGGCAAGTCCACGCTGCTCAAGCTCTTCATGCGCTTCTGGGAGCCCGCGGCGGGGTCGGTCGAGGTCTCGGGCAGGAGCGTGTCGGACGTAAACACCGCGAACCTGCGCGCGCTCGAGTCCTTCGTCACGCAGGAGACCCACCTCTTCCGGGACAGCATCAGGGAGAACCTGCGAATCGCCAAGCTCGACGCGACGGACGAGGAGGTCGAGACCGCGTGCCGCAAGGCGTCGTTGCACGACTTCATCTGCTCGCTGCCCCAGGGCTACGACACGCCCGTGGGGGAGCTCGGCGACGCGCTCTCCGGCGGCGAGCGCCAGCGAATCGGCCTCGCCCGCGCCTTTCTGCGCGACGCCCCGTTCATGCTGCTCGACGAGCCGACGAGCAATCTCGATAGCCTGAACGAGGCGGTGATCCTGCGCGCGCTCGCGCGCGAGCGGGAGGGCAGGACCGTGCTGCTCGTCTCGCACCGCGCCTCGACGATGCGCATCGCCGACGAGGTGGTCTCGGTCGAGCAGGGGAGGGTGTGCTGATGGGCGCCGCGCGCAACCGAAGCGACTCGCCGCGCGTGCGCGCCAAGCGGGAGCGCGAGAAGCGCATGGTGAGCGAGATGATCGCGCTGTGGTGCCGTGCCAAGCACGGGACGCGGGGCGGCGAGCTCTGCCCGGAGTGCGCCGAGCTCGCGGCGTACGCGCGCCGGCGCAGCGATCGCTGCCCGTTCATGGAGGAGAAGACGTTCTGCTCCAATTGCCGGGTGCACTGCTATAGGCCCGCGATGCGCGAGAAGATCCGCGAGGTCATGCGCTTCGCCGGCCCGCGGATGATCTTCCATCACCCTGTGGCGGCGTTGCGGCATGTGTATGAGACCAGGGCTGAGGCCCGGAGGATGGGAAACGAGGAGGCGTGATGAACGTCAAGAAGGTTCTGCTGATCGTGGTGGGTTGCATCGGGCTCGTGCTGGGGGCCATCGGCGCGGTGGTGCCGCTGCTGCCGGCGTTCCCGTTCCTGATGCTCTCCGCATACTGCTTCGCCAAGAGCTCCGAGCGGCTGCACACGTGGTTCACGGGCACCGCGCTCTACCGGAAGAACCTCGAGGGCTTCGTCTCGGGCAAGGGGATGGACTGGGCGACGAAGATCCGCGTGATGGTGACGGTGACCATCCTCATGTCCATCGGCTTCGCCATGATGCACGCGGTGCGCCTGGGCCAGCTCGTGCTGCTCTGCGTGTGGATCTTCCACATCCTCTACTTCTGCTTCGGCGTGAAGACCCGCCGCCCCGCCGCCGAGTAGCGTGCCAGATCGGGATGGGTTGGTTGGGGACGTGTTCCTTTCAACCCCTTTTTGGCGGGGGCGCGTTCGCATCGGCCGCCTTCCTCAAAAGGGGTTGAAAGGAACACGTCCCCAACCAACCCATTCTTGAGCTGCAGCGGAACCAGGGGCACAATGGGAGTAGCGTGGGTCGGAGTTGCGGGGAGGTCGCGGTGTCCCTCGGTGCCAAGAACAATGCGGATGCGAAGCGCGCGGCGCGCGAGCCCCATGCCGCCGGGCAGCGCGCCCAGGACGTGCTCCGGGACGCGGTCGCCGTCGGCGAGAAGGTACGGAAGGACTACGACGCCTCGACCGCGCGGGCGCTGTACCTGGCGACGGTGCTCGGGGCGTGGCACACCGTGATCGGCATCGGCAAGATCGTGTCGGGCGTGCTCGGCACGTCGCTCTTCGCGTGCGTCAACGGCCTCTATACGCTGTTCATGGGGGCGTCGCGCCTGGTCACGGCGACGGGCGCGGTGCGCGCCGGCTCCGGCTCGTCCCGGCGCTACGCTCGGATCGCGGGCGGCATGCTCACGGCGGCGAGCCTGCTCTACGTGGCGTACGCGACGTGGAGCTTCTTCAACCCATCGAGGGTCTACCCGAAGACCGCGGCGTTCGCGATCGTCGCGTTCACGTTTTTGGAGATCGGGCTCAACATCCGGCACCTCATCCAGACGCGCGGCGCGAAGACGGCCATCGAGAAGGCGCTTCGGATCATCTCGCTGGCGAGCTCGCTCATCGCGCTCTCCCTCACGCAGGAGGCGTTCCTGTCGCTGCTGGGCTTTCCGCACGACCCCACCGCCGACGCCTGCATCCGCTGCCTGGCCGGCTTGATCGCGGCATCGCTCGGCGCGTACGTCGTGGTGCGCGCCCGTCCCGGCTCGTCCACGGCGCATGGGTGGAAGTAGCGCCCGGAATGGGTTGGTTGGGGACGTGTTCCTTTCAACCCCTTTTGAGGCGGCTGATACGAGCGCGCCCTCAACCAAAAAGGGGTTGAAAGGAACACGTCCCCAACCAACCCCCCCCAGCCGTCCTCGGTTCCCATGGGGTGATAGTATCTACGGGTCTGCGGCGATATGGGAATAGCCGTAGCCCGTGCGGCCCGCAGCCGCTGTCACACGATGCCGTGAACGAGGGGATTCTCGATGCTTTTCTCGCTGGCGCCCATGGAGGGGATAACGGGTCACGCCTTTCGGCAGGTGCACGCCGCCTGCTTCGGCGCACTCGACCGCTACTACACGCCGTTTCTCACCCCGCCGCAGGTGGGGTCGGCGTTCGGCGGCCGCGCGCGCAAGGAGCTCGATCCGGCCGCCAACCGGGGACTCGATGTCGTCCCCCAGCTGCTCACGAACGATGCGGACCGCTTCGTCTGGGCCGCGCGGCTGCTCGCCGATATGGGCTATGCGGAGGTGAACCTCAACCTGGGCTGCCCGTCGGGGACGGTCGTCGCCAAGGGGCGGGGGTCAGGATTCCTGCGGGATCCGGACGCGCTCGAGGCGTTCCTGCAGGATGTGTGCGCCCGCTCGCCGCTGCCCGTGTCGGTCAAGACGCGGATCGGCATCGCGGACGACGCTGAATACGGGCGCATCCTCGGCATCTACTGCCGCCTTCCGCTCAAGGAGCTCATCGTCCATCCGCGCGTGCAGAAAGACCGCTACCAGGGCAAACCGCGCTGGGAGGCGTACGGTGAGACCCTGGCGCGCGCCCCGTTCCCCGTGGCGTACAACGGCGACATATGTTGCCGCGCCGACCTGGATGCCCTCTGCGCGGCATACCCCCAGACGCGCCATGTGATGCTCGGCCGTGGCATCCTGACCAACCCCGCGCTCGCACGCGAGCTGCGCGGCGGTGGGGCGCTCGCGGCCAGCGAGCTCGCGCGATTCCACGACGAGCTGTACGGCGCCTACAAGGCGGAGATAGGCGGCAACGCGGTGTTCCGCATGAAGGAATGGTGGTCCTACGCCAAGTTCGCTTTCGCCGATTCAACCGCGGTGCATCGCGCCGTGCGGAAGGCGCGCACCACCGCCGAGTACGAGGCGGCCGCCGCGCGCGTGCTGAGTGCGCAGCCGTTGGCGAGCAGTCCGCGGTTCGAGGGGTAGGGGAGCAGCGCGGATCCGCTCTGATGCCTTTGCTCGACCCATGATGGCGGATGCCGATGTCGGTATCCGCCATATTTTGGCTGAAACCGATGTCGGCATCCGCCAAAAATTGGCTGAAACCGACGTCGGCATCCGCCAAAATTGGTTGAAACCGACGTCGGCATCCGCCAAAGACCCCCTCTATGCCGCAGGGCGCGTCGCCGATGCGCTCGCGGACGCATAGGGCGTGCTACCGGGCGGCGCCCGCCTCGGCAACCTTTCGCCAGGCGCGCAGGAGCGCGCGGTAGCTGTCCGCGTAGATGCTGCCACGCTGCCAGACGAGCGAGAAGTCGTGCTCGATGGTGAAGTCCCGGGGCGTGACGTCGACGAGGGCGCCCGCGGCGAGTTCGCGCTCGGCGGCGATGCGGTACAGGAACGAGATTCCCGCGCCCGCCTCGACGCAGGCAAGGATCGCGGGGATGCTCGCGAGCTCGATGACGCCGGCGAAGTCCGCCGTTCCGAGGTCGTGCGCTGCGAGGTTCCGCTCGAGGATGTCGCGGGTGCCCGAGCCCACTTCGCGCAGGATGAGCCGCGCGCCCAAGAGCCCTTCGATGCCCCGCGCCCCGCCCGCACGGAGGCGCTCCGCCAGCTCGGGGCTCGCGACGGCGATGAACGGCTCCCGTGAGAAGACGGCGAAGTCGAAGGCCGTCCGGTCGAACGACCCCTCGACGAGCGCGCAATCGACCTCGCCCGTATCCATGAGGGCGAGGAGCTCGGCGGTGTTTCCCACGCGCATGCAGATGGGCTTCGCCGGGCGAGCGGCCGCGCGCTGCGCGAGGATGCGCGGCACCGCGTAGTCCGCCACGGTGCGCGTGCACCCCAGGTGCAGGGGCGTGGCGTCCGCTCCCTGCGCGCCGGCGCGAAGCTCCGCGCACAGGCGCTCCTCGTCGTTCTCCATCACGGAGAGGGCGCGGTAGAGCATCCGCCCCGCCTCGGTGGGCTCGGCGCCGCGCGTCGTCTTCTCGAAGAGCCGCGCCCCGTAGTGCCGCTCGAGGTGCCGGATATGCTGCGACACCGCGGGCTGCGTGATGTGGAGCTCGCGCGCCGCCTGCGTGAAGCTGCGGCTGCGGTAGACGGCGAGGAACGTGTGCACGCGGTAGTCGAGCATGGGGCTCCTTTCGGCGGGGCGGGCGGAGGCGGTGGCAGCGCGGACGCGTCAGCGCGCAAGCGAGCAGACCGTAAATAATTCTTATGAATATATAAGCAATTCGATAGAAATCATTATAAGCGATGGTGGTAGCTTCAAAGCAACGGAATCCATCGGAAAGGAACGGCTGCATGGAGCTTATCAAGGACTTCAGAAACCTTTGGAAGGGCGTGCTGTTCGCGTTCATCATCGCGGTGCCGGCATGGCTGCTCGGCAAGCAGTTCGAAGTGATCGGCGGCCCGGTCTTCGCCATCATCATCGGCATGGTGCTGGCGCTCCTGGTGCCCGGGCGCGCCGGCGAGCCGCTCGCCGCGGGCATCAAGTTCACCTCCAAGAAGGTGCTCCAGTGGGCGGTGATCCTGCTGGGCTTCGGCCTCAACCTCGCCCAGATCGCGCAAGTGGGCATGACCTCGCTGCCCATCATCGTCGCGACGATCGCCACCTCGCTCATCGTCGCGTACGTGTTGCACCGCGCGCTCAAGATCCCCGGCAAGATCTCCACGCTCGTGGGCGTGGGCTCGTCCATCTGCGGCGGCTCGGCCATCGCGGCGACCGCGCCCGTCATCGACGCGGACGACGAGGAGATCGCCCAGTCCATCAGCGTCATCTTCCTCTTCAACGTCATCGCCGCCCTCGTGTTCCCCACGCTCGGCGTCATCCTCGGCCTCTCCAACGAGGGCTTCGGCCTCTTCGCGGGCACCGCGGTGAACGACACCTCGTCGGTCACGGCGGCCGCGGCGGCGTGGGATGGCATGCACCCCGGCGCGAACACGCTCGATGAGGCGACCATCGTCAAGCTCACGCGCACGCTCGCCATCATCCCCATCACGCTCGCACTCGCGTTCTGGCAGATTCACCTCGC
Organism: [Collinsella] massiliensis; assembly: GCF_002161605.1. Classification (NCBI taxonomy): domain Bacteria; kingdom Bacillati; phylum Actinomycetota; class Coriobacteriia; order Coriobacteriales; family Coriobacteriaceae; genus Enorma; species [Collinsella] massiliensis. Next base: position 8,680 of record NZ_NFIE01000008.1, read on the forward strand.
CAAGAAGGCCGCTGCGGAGGGCGAGGGCACGGGCGAGGTCGCGGGCAGCTTCGACCTCAAGCGCATCTTCCCGTTCTTCATCATCTTCTTCGTGCTCGCGAGCGTGGTGACTACGGTCTTCGCGCTGCCGCCCGCCGTGACCGCGCCCATCAAGGAGCTCAGCAAGTTCTTCATCATCATGGCGATGGCCGCCATCGGCTTCAACACGAACATCGTGAAGCTCGTGCGCACGGGCGGCAAGCCCATCCTCATGGGTCTCGTATGCTGGATCGCCATCACGGTGGTGTCGCTCGGCATGCAGCACATGCTCGGGATCTGGTAACGGGCTCCGTTCGAGGGCGCTGCTATACTCTTCCCGACAGCGTGTTTGAAACGCAGACACAACAGAGCGCGGTGAGCACCCGTCGGTAATCTGCTGGCGAGTGGCGCGCATGCGAGAGGGCTCCATGAGGGAGCCCTCTGCGCTACCGGCGCGTCCCGGCGGGGCAGCATCCGCGCCCAGCTCCAACGGGTCGGCGGGGAAGAGGGGAGGCCGCGTGGCAGCTCAGGCGGTTATAGGGCTTCTGGCGCACGTCGATGCGGGCAAGACGACGCTCGCCGAGGCCATGCTGCACGTCTCGGGCGCCATCCGCGCGGCCGGGCGCGTGGACAAGGGCGCCTCCCACCTGGATACTGACGCCATGGAGCGGGCGCGCGGGATCACCATCTTCTCCGCGCAGGCCGCACTCGACTGGAAGGGCGCGCACCTCATGCTCGTCGACGCGCCCGGCCACGTCGATTTCTCTGCCGAGGCCGAGCGCACGCTCCAGGCGCTCGACTACGCGATCCTCGTGGTGGGGGCGAACGACGGCGTGCAGGGGCACACCGAGACGCTCTGGAGCCTGCTCGAGCGCGCCTCCGTCCCGACCTTCATCTTCGTGAACAAAATGGACCTGGAGCATCCCGGCCGCGAAGCGCTCATGCGCGAGCTGCGCGAACGGCTCTCGGCGGGCTGCGTGGACGGGGCGGCGCTGCTCGCGGGCTCCGAGGCGGCGCTCGAGGACGCGGCCGCGACGGATGAGGCGGCGCTCGAGGAATACCTCGATTCCGGCATGCTCGCCGCGAGCACGTGCGCGCGCCTGGTTGCCGAGCGCGCCATCGTCCCGTGCTTCTTCGGCGCGGCGCTGCGCGAGGAGGGCGTCGAGGGGCTTCTCGATGGCCTTGTTGCCCTCATCGCCGAGCGAACGTGGCCGGAGGCGTTCGCCGCCCGCGTGTACCGCGTGAGCAGGGGCGCGCGCGGCGAGCGGCACGCCTGGCTCAAGGTCACGGGCGGCATCTTGCGTGCGAAGGACCTGGTGGACGGCCGGGGCCTGCGCGGGGAGGCGTGGACGGAGAAGATCGACGAGGTCCGCCGCTACCAGGGGGCGAGCTTCGAAACGGTCGCCGAGGTTCCCGCGGGGCAGGTGTGCGCCGTGACCGGGCTTTCCCAAGCGACGCCGGGGTGCGTGCTCGGCGCGGAGCCCGTCGGCGAGCAGCCGGTGCTCGCGCCCGTTCTTTCCTACCAGGTGATTCCCTCCGAGGGGCTGGACGCCACCGCGCTCGTGCGCGCGCTGCGCGAGCTTGCGAGCGAGGACCCGCTGTTGGGCGTCACCTGGCATGAGCAGCTGCAGGAAGCGCACGTGCAGCTCATGGGCGAGGTGCAGCAGGATGTGGTCCGCGAGCAGCTGCGCGAGCGCTACGGCATGGAGGTCTCCTTCGGGACAGGCGGCATCCTGTACAGGGAAACGATCGCGGCGCCCGTCGAGGGCGTGGGGCATTTCGAGCCGCTCCGCCATTATGCCGAGGTGCGGCTCATGCTCGAGCCCTTGTCGCGCGGCTCGGGGCTGGAGTTCGGCACGCGCTGCGCGGAGGACGACCTCGACCGCAATTGGCAGCGGCTCATCTTGACGCACGCCATGGAGCGCGACCATGCGGGCGTGCTCATCGGCGCCCCGCTCACCGATGTCCGGATCACGCTCCTCGCCGGCCGCGCGCACCTGAAGCACACCGAGGGAGGGGATTTCCGCCAGGCGACGTACCGGGCGATCCGGCAGGCGCTCATGTGTGCCCGCGAGCGCGGGGATTGCGTGCTGCTGGAACCTTGGTACCGGTTCCGTCTCACCGTCCCCGCGGAGAACGTGGGGCGCGCGCTCGCTGACCTTGCGCGCATGGCGGCGGAATTCTCGTCTCCCCTGGCTGAGGGCGGCCAGGCGCGCATCGAGGGCGCGGTGCCGGCTTCCGAGGTCGGCGCGTACGCGCTCGAGGTCGCGCGTTACACGGGCGGCCGCGGCCGGCTCTCGCTCGCGTTCTCGGGATACCGCGCGTGCCATGATGCGGAGGCGGTCATCGCGGCGGAAGGGTACGACCCCGAGGCCGACCTTCCCCATACGCCGGATTCCGTGTTCTGCAGCCACGGCGCCGGCTTCACGGTCACGTGGCGCGACGTGCCGGAGCACGCCCACACGGAGGTCGATGCGGCGCGGTTGCGGCCGTACCGCCCCGCCGACGCCGCATTCTTCTCGGCGGGATGTTAAAAAACCCCTGGGGTAATTTTACATACGCGGCGATCGTAGGTGATGAGGCCGTTGACCTCGTCTTCGACGTCGGAGAGCTGCGTGTAGACGTAGCCCGCAAGGCCGTGTGCCTCGAGGTCCCCCGCGGCGGCGAGCGACGCGCGCACCGCCGCGCGCCATGCATCGATGCCGTCGAACTCGCCGTAGCCGTAGGCGGCGTCCGAGAACCGGTGCCCTTCGACCGGCTGCCCCCATCCGCCGAATTCCGAGAGGAAGAGCGCACGGAATCCGCGCTGGGCGACGTAGCCGGAGAGGTGCCCGCGGTCGCGGTCCGCGGTGAGCGGGCGGAAGTAGTTGTGCTGCGAGAGGTAGTCCCCGCAATGCTGGTCGAACCAGCCGCTCACGGCATCGATGGGGCGCGTCGCGTCGATGCCGTGGATGTGCTCGGCCGCTGCGCGGGCATCGAACTGCCCCATGCCCTCGTTGAAGAGCGACCAGGTGGCGATCGAGGGGTGGCATGCGAGCAGGCGCACCATGGCTGCGCAGGTCTCGTTCCATTCGAGCTGGTAGCGCACGTCGGTGGACGCGAGGGCGGCCCGATGGGGCGGGATGTCGTCGCGGAAGCGGCCCCAGGTGCGCTTGAACACCGTGGGCTTGCGGCTGATATGCCACAGGCTGTACGGGCCGCCGCCCTGCACGGCGTCCTGCCATACGAGCATGCCGAGCCGGTCGCAGTGGTAGTACCAGCGTGCGCACTCGATCTTGAGGTGCTTGCGCATCATGGTGAAGCCCGCGGCCTTCATGGCGGAGATGTCGTGGATGAGCGCCTCATCCGAGGGGGCGGTCATGAGGCCATCCGGCCAGTAGCCCTGGTCGAGCACGCCCTTCACGAAATACGGCTCGCCGTTGAGGAAGAAGCGCGGCACGCCCTGGGCATCGCGCTCGATGGAGACGGTGCGAAACGCGCAGTAGCTCTCGACGCTGTCCGGAGCGGACGCGGCTGTCGTGGGCGAACCCTCACAGAGCCGGGCCTTCACCTGGTAGAGGTACGGGTCGTCCGGCGACCACCGGTGCGGGTTCTCGACGGCGAGCGTGGCTCGGAGCCTCCCGCGCGCGTCAAGCGGGAGGGTCTGTTGAAGCACCGTAGCCCCCGCGTGGTCGAGGACGGTGAGCTCGAGGGCGCGGCCGGATGCTTCGGCACCTGCCGCCCGTGCATCGATCGCAAGCGTGCCGTCCGCCGCGCCGCTCAGGGAGAGCGACGTGAGATGCATCGCCGGCACGACTTCGTACCATACACTTTGCCAGATGCCGCTCTGCGCGGTGTACCAGATGCCCCCGGGCGCGAGGCTCTGCTTGCCGCGCGGCTGCACGCCCGCGTCGGAGGGGTCGTACACGCAGAGCATGAGCTCCGTAGGCTCTGTGCTCGCAGGGCGGAGATAGGGCGTGGCGTCGATGTCGAAGGGGAGGTACCCGCCCGCGTGCTCGCCGGCGAGCTGCCCGTTCACGTAGACCGCGCACACCCAGTCGACCGCCTCGAAGTGCAGGATGAGCCGTTCGCCTGCGGTGAGCGCGGGCGGCTCGAAGGTCCGGCGGTACCACAGGAGCTCGTCCGGCCGGAGCATGCGGTTCACCCCGGAGAGCGGGGCCTCGGGAGAGAAGGGGACGCGGATGCGGCCGCTGTTGAAGGTGATGGGCGCAAGGGCGCTGCTCACCACGGCAAGCGCCTCATCGCGGTTGAGCGCCAAGGGTCGGGCGTCTCCCGTGCGGGTGTTGCGCGGGGGAAGCTCCACGGGAAGCGGGGTGAACGCGTACTCCCACATGCCGTTGAGCATGGTGTACGCGTCGCGCCGCGTGGTGGGGCGGGGGTGTTCGGGCAGAACTGGGGCGTCGTCTCCCGCGGAAGCGATCGCTTCGCCCCAAGGGGTCGAGAGGGGCAGGGTGCGCGTGCGCGCGGGTACCTGGGCAGCTTTGAGGGCGCGCCTCACGTCGAGCATGGCTGCCTCCGTTTCTCGATGTTCGCGCCGCCGAGCCCGGCGCGCGAAAGGCCGATGCTGGCTATTGTACCGTGCGGGCGCGTTGTCCGGCCGCGCGGCGAGCGAGGGGCGGGCAATTGACCCTGCATGCACCGCGGCGTATACTCGGCGTGTCGACCGGGCGAGGGCAGAGGGTCCTCGCAGCGCGCGTGGCGGCGCCACCGGAACCGACGGAAGGGAAGCTCGGTGAAGATTCGCTAGATCAATGTCTTGATGAGATGGCAGCGCGATGCCGCGCCGAGCGCGGATGCTGCCTGCGACCAGCGAAGGAGCCCCCATGCAGCTTACCCTTTCGGGCGTGACGTACGCCTACCCCTCATCGTTCGAACCCATCCTCGACCGCGTGAGCATCGCCTTCCCGGAGGGCTGGACCGGCCTTCTGGGCGACAACGGCTGCGGGAAGACCACGCTCGCGAAGATCGCCTGCGGCCTCATCGTGCCGGACGCGGGCAGCGTGTCGCCGCACCTCGCGAGCGCGTACTGCGCGCAGGAGACGGACGACCCGCCCGCGGGCTTGTTCGACTTCGCTGCGGACTTCGGTCGGGACGCGCGCGCCCTCCGCGTAGCGCTCGGCATCGAGGACGACATGCCCTGGCGCTACGACGAGCTCTCGTTCGGCGAGCGCAAGAAGCTGCAGGTCGCGTGCGCGCTCTGGCAGCGGCCGGACGTACTCGTGCTCGACGAGCCCACGAACCACATCGACCATGACGCCCGCGCGCGCATCGCGGGGCTTATCCAGGGCTTCAAGGGCATCGGCATCCTCATCAGCCACGACCGCGAGCTGCTCGACGAGGTCGCCGCGCGCTGCGCCTCGTTCGAGGCGGGCGGCATCGTGGTGCGGCAGGGCGGCTACACGGCGGCGCACGCGCAGGCGGAGCTCGAGCGCGCGACCGTGGTGCGCGAGCGACGCGCGGCGAAGGGCGAGCTCGCGCGCCTCGCGGCCGAGAAGGACGCCCGCGCCCACGAAGCGGCCCGTGCCCAGGCGCGCCGCAGCAAGCGGCACATCGACCCGAAGGACCGTTCGGCGAAGGCCAAGATCGACCTCGCGATCTTCACCGGGCAGGACGGTGCCCGCGGCAGGCTGTCGTCGCAGATGGACGCGCGCATGCAGGCGGCCGAGCGGCGCGTGGGCGCGGCGTTCGTGCACAAGCGCTATGACGGCGACCTGTGGGTCGACGCCGCCCCGAGCCCGCGCAAGGTGGTGGTGCGCATCGCCGAGGCGCGCATCCCGTGTGGCGCCGGTACGCTCCATATCCCCGAGCTCTTCGTGGGGAACCGCGACCACATCGGCATCGTGGGGCCGAACGGCGCCGGTAAATCGACCCTGCTCGGCCATATCCGCCCGCGCATCGCGCGCGACCTCGTCGTCCTCGACATCCCGCAGGAGCTCGACCCGGCGCGCCGCGCGCAGGTGCTCGAGCGCGTGCGCCACCTTTCGGATGCGGAGCGCGGCCGCGTGCTCTCCACGGTGGCGCAGCTCAACTCCGACCCCGACCGCATCCTGGACGGTGGCGCGACGAGCCCCGGCGAGCTGCGCAAGCTCATGCTCGCGCTCGGCATGCTCGAGCATCCCGCGCTCATCATCATGGACGAGCCCACGAACCACCTCGATCTGCATTCCACCGAGGCGCTCGAGCGCGCGCTCGCGGCGTATCCCGGGGCGCTTCTGCTCGTGAGCCACGACCGCGTGTTCCTCGACGGCTGCACGACGGCGACCTGGAAGGTGCGTGACGGGGCGGTCACGGCGCGCTAACAGATGCGGGGCGGACGCCCGGGGGTTCCAGGCATCCGCCCCGCCGCGCGCCGCCGTGCCCGGCGCACGCTTCCCATCCGCTATTTCACGGTGAGGATGGGCACATCCACAGAGCGGAGCACGCCGTAGCTCACGCTGCCGAGCATGCCGCGCAGCGCGCCCACGCCGCGCCGCCCCATGACCACGAGGTCGATGTTGTTGTTCTCGACGTAATTCGCGATGCCCTCCACGGGCGAGGCATCGATGACGGCGTCCACGGACACCTTGCAGCGCGCGCCGTCGAGCGATTCCTTCACCACCTGCTGCAGGTCGGTGCGGGTGCGGCTCACGAGGACGTCCATGAGCTGGTCGTAGCTCTCGGGGTTCACGACGGTGGGCGAGACGTCGAAGCCGTCGCCGGTGAACGGGACGCCGGGCAGGGCGCGGGCGGGGATGATGGTGACGACGTGCACCTTCGCGTCCGGCTCGTCGCCCACCATGGCGAGCGCGGTGTGCAGGGCGCTGAGCGCGTGGTCGGACTCGTCGTAGGGAACCAAGATGTTGCGGAAGTACATGGACATGGCAACCTCCCTCGAGCTCATGCGGCACGCGGCCGCTGATATGACTCGTATACCCGTTGCGGCCGGTGCGGGGACGCCGGCGCGCCCATACTGGGCGAACAGCCGGTTTCGCGCGGTGAAAGGCGCGGGCGGGAGCACGGGCGGGGGCGTGGCGGGCGGTCTGTTCGGCGAAATAGCGCGCGCAACCGATATGCAACCGCATGTTGCGCGATAGGTGGTGGAGGCAACGGGCGGCCTGCGCGACACTTCCCGTATCATAGGACGCGAGAGACAAGGAGCCACCATGTACCCGAGCGCGTATGAACTGTTCATCATCTTCACGATACTTGTCGTGAATGTGCTGCCGTGGCTGCTCTTCGTGGTGGCCGCGGTGCTCGCGATCCGCTGGTTCGTCCGCCAGGAACGCGCGCGCAAGGACGCCCAGACGGTCGCCGTGCGCCGCTCGCTCGGCGAGGCGCTGCGCGCGGAGCGCGAGCGCTGCCGGATGACGCAGGAGTTCGTCGCCCAGCACGTGGGCGTGAGCCGGCAGGCGGTGAGCAAGTGGGAGCAGGGCACGTCCGAGCCGAGCACCACGAACCTCATCAAGCTCGCGAAGCTCTACGACGTGGACCCTGCCGACCTGCTGCGCAGCGTGAGCGGATAGGCGGAGCGGCGCGATCGGGCAGCTGCGCCGCCTAGCCCGTCCGTCGGCGGCAGCGCCTACTCGTCGGCCTCCCCGCCATCCATGAGCTGGACGATCCCCAGGCAGGCGACGCCGATGCCGAGCAGGCAGAAGGCGTTTCGCGGCTCGACCTCGTCCATGATAGTGAGCGCGGTCACGCCGACGCCCATGGCGAGCGCGACGGCCTTGAGGACGAGGCGCACGAGTGCGGGCGCCTTCGTTCGCGCGCCTTCCGGGTTCTTGGCAGCCGTCTGCACCTCGAGCAGCTCGTCGACCGAGGTGTCGAGGAGCTCGGCGAGCTTGGGGAGGGTTGCCACGTCGGGAAACGAGAGGTCGCGCTCCCACTTGGACACGGCTTTGTCGGTCACGCCCATCTGTCGGGCGAGGTCGAGCTGGGTCATGCCCTTCTGCTTGCGGAGGGCGGAGATGGTGGCGCCGAAGCTCTTCTGTGCCATGGGTGTCCTTTCGTCGGCGGCTTTTCGAGCGACCCCATCGTTCCATAGGGCGCATCCGCACTCAACCGACCGCCAGTTGAGTTCACTCGACCGATGGTAGAGTAGCAGGTTACGCGCCCGCGAGCTGGGTGTTTCGTGAAATCTGGAACCTGGCGCGCCTCAGGGTCAGTTGTCGCGCGCGAGCCGGCGGAAGAGGGCTGCGAACGCGACGGCGCCCGCCGCCGTCCAGGCGAGGGTCACGGCGAGCGGCGTGAGCGCTTCCGCTGTGAGGAGCTGCCCCTCTGCGGCAAGGTTGAGCAGGTCGTAGACGCCGCCGAGCGGGGTCACGCGAGCAAAGGCCTCGATCGCCGCGCTCGCCACGCCGAAGGTCGGAACGAGCACGAGCAGCAACACGGGCACGCTGAAGAACCCGGCGGTCATCTGGTCGCGCGACGCGAGCCCCAGCACGAGGGAGATGAGCGTCACCGGCACCGCGCCCAGGAAGGTGAGGAGCAGGTATGCGGGCAAGAGCCCCGGCGCGCCGCCGGCAGCGAAGAAGCAACCCGCGCCCACCACCATGGTCGCTGCCAGCGCCACAGCGCCTTTCGAGGTTGCGACCTCGCCCGCCCCCACGTTGGCGAGCATGAGCGTGCGCAGGGTGCGCTTCTCCTTCTCCTCGGCGATGCCGTAGATGAGCACCATGGGAACTACCATGCCGACGGACATGCACAAGCCGGAGCCGAGTAGGTAGCGCCCGACTGCCTCCCCCGCCCGCGCGGCCTCGGCGCCGGTGAGATCTGAGCCTGCGGTGGTGTCGCCCATGATTAAGCGGAAGAGCAGCATAAAGCCGATGGGCATGAGACACACTGTGAACATCGTGGGATTCTTGAACAGGTCGGCGAAGTCCTTGTTTGCCAGGGCGCCGATGCGCCGCAGGGTCGCGTTCATCTAAAACTCCCTTCCGGTGAGCTCGAGGAAGACTTCCTCGAGATCGGGTTCATCCGAGTGCATGGTGATGACCTCGCCCGCAGCGAGCAGGTCGCGCACGGTGTTTGCGGCCTTGGCGTCTTTTGTTAGCTCGAGGACGCCTTGGGTGCGCGTCGTGACCACGATGCGGTTGCGCGCGAACCTCATGGTAAGCGATGCCGGCGCGTCGAGCGCGATGATGCGTCCGGCATCGAGGATGGCGAGCTGGTCGCAGAGCGTCTCGGCCTCGGTCATGTCGTGTGTCGTGATGAAGATGGTGGTGCCCCCGCGCTTAAGCTCGGCGAGCATCCGGTGCACCTCGGCGCGAGCCGCCGGATCGAGGCCGCTTGTGGGTTCGTCAAGGAAGACGAGCTCCGGGCTGTGGATGAGGGCAGCGAGGAGCGCTGCGCGCTGCCGCATGCCCTTCGAGCAGTTCTTGATGAGGGTACGGCGGTCGCGGTCGAGTCCCATCCGCTCGAGCAAGCGGTCGATGTCGCGTGCTCCGCGCCCGCGGATGTGCGCATAGAGTCTGAGGTTCTCCTCGATGGAGAGCCGTTCGTAGAGGGAGCTTGTGTCCGAGAGGATTCCGATGCGGTCGTAATCCGCACCACTCGCGTGCTCAATGGGGCGTCCGAAGAGGCCGATGCGCCCGGCGTCTGCCGTAAGCTGGCGGGTGAGCAGCTTGATCGTGGTCGTCTTACCCGCGCCTGAGGGGCCGAGGAAGCCGAAGCATGTGCCCCGCTCCACGCTGAACGTGAGGCCGTCGAGTACGCGCTTCGCGCCGAAGGAGAGGCAGACGCCCTCCATGGAGAGGACGGCATTATGCGTTGCGCTCATCGTTCTGCTCCTTCCGTGCGTCGCGTTCGATTCCTTGTTTCCTCATGAGGCTTCCTTTCGTCGTTTCCGGTGGATGGCTGGGTGTTTGCCCGTGGCCTCATCCTCGTCGGGGAGGCGAGTGCAGGCAAGGCGTTTTGTCTATCAGGAGCAGGGAAAACGACGAGAGGAGCATAGGGGGCGACGACAGGAGTAGGGAGCATTGACGCGGAAGGGCAATCGCCTTGCAGTATACGAACATATGTTCTAATATAGAAATGCGATTGTCCCTCATACGCTTCAAATGGGTCGAAGGAGGTACTGAGGATGTTGAAATCGTCGACTATCGTTGAGACGGTGCCTGCGGGTATTCCGCTCGACCCGGTTACGCCGGGCGAGCTGCTGCGGGAGGAGTTTCTCGTCCCGCTCGGCATCTCGCAGTATCGCTTGGCAAAGGAGACGGGCATTCCCGTGCAGCGGATCGGGCAGATCGTGCTCGGGCGCCGCTCCATCACGGCCGATACCGATTTGCGGCTGTGCCGGTTTTTCGGGCTGTCCGATGGCTACTGGCTGCGCGCGCAGGCTGCATACGACATCGAGGTCGCGCGCCGAAAGCTCGAACCTGAACTGAGCAAGATCAGGCCATGGCGGCGCGTCGTCGCGCTACGCTAGCCGTCGCTGCTAGCGCCAGCCGTAGCGCTCGCGCATGGCCTCGGCGCGCCCCTTGGCAAGTGGAACCTGCGTCGCCCGTGCGTCGGCGAGCGTCAGATTGAAGCTGTTGCGGGTGAAGCGCTCGACCTTCGCCACCTTCTGCACGTTCACGATGTACGAGCGATGGCAGCGAAAGAAGCCGAAGCGCTCGAGCTCCACCTCAAGCTCGTCGAGCGTGAGCGTGACGGGATAGAGCTCCCCGCGGACGGAGGCGAAGTTCTGCCGGTTCACGCTTTCCACGAAGTCGACCTCGCGCGGGTCGAGGAGCAGCGTCGCACCATCCACGCGTGCGGGCAGCTTGAATACGCGTACCTCGTCGCCTGCATACTCGCCTTCATCGTCCTCGCCCACAGCGGTCTGCGCCTCGAACAGGCGGCCATCTTCTTCATAAAAGGCCGTGCCGGGCATGAGGAGCGCTTCGCGCAGAGGCTCGCCGGCTGTGATGAGGATGCCGCCGTCGTCAACGACCGTTCCCATCCAGGCGGTTACGATGCCGCGTGTGGCAGGGGTGATATCGGCAAGGGGTCGCTCGCAGAATACCACCTCGGGTTCGAAGAGGCTCATGCGTGCGAAGTTCATGAGCGCGCGTTGCTCGGGATTGAGCTTTTTGACGGGGGTGCGCGCGGCAGGTGAGAGGCCGAAGTGCGTCAGCACGTCGTCGGCAGAGACGACGCCGCCCGCGAGGCGCGAGAAGAACTTGAGGTAGGAACGGACGGTCTCGCGATCGAACCCCCGGTCGGTGATGAGGTAGAAGGCGCAGCGGCGCCGCGCGTAGCGCTCGTGAACAAAGCGTACCGCGCGATCGACGGTCTCGCGCGAGCATTCGAGGTGCACGCTCTCATCTGCGCGTGCCTCGAGCAGCTCTTCGATGCTGTCGTAGGATGTCGCTGCGGCCACTGGTAGCCTCCTTTTCGCTGAGGGCGGAACGAGCAGGCCGGCGCCCGTCGCTTCGCGGTGTAGCGCGGTTGTTTTTCGATCCCGCTGCATCCTGCCCTGTTCAGTATATCGGGTATCATGGGTCGCATGATGGGAAGGACATTTGCTACCATACGTGCGCTTGTGGCGCGCGACCTTTTGGATGCGGTGCGCAACTCCACCCTGTTCATGTCAGGTGCGGTGGGGGTGGCTCTGGCTGTGTTCATCGTGCGCATCGTCGAGCATGCGCCGAGATTCGCTGCCGGTGAGCTGCCCGCATATGCGTGCACGGCTGCGCTTTGTATCCCGCCTGCCTTCACGGGTTGCGTGATGCTGCTCTATGTGATGGCCGAGGAGCGCGAGCGCGGCGTTTGCCTCACACTCGCTGAGGCTGGGGTGACACCCCGTGCGTTCGCTGTGTCGAAATGGCTCGCTGGAACCCTGGCGGCGCTCTTCGCGCAGGTCGTTGCCTGTCTGCTTCTGGGTTTCTCGCCTGTGCAAACGCTCGGACTCGGTGCGTTCGCACTCGTGGTGATGCAACCGTTGCTGCTTGCGGGACTTGCCTGCGGACTTATGGCGACCGAGCAAATGTCATCGAGCGTTCTCGCCGCCCCGCTCACGCTTGTTGCTGTCGCGCCCATTCTCTCGTTCATGTCGGTATCGGTGCGCGCGGTAACGTGGCTGCTGCCCTTGGGGCCTGCTGTCGAGTTGGTTCGAACGGCGCAGGGGCTTGCACCCATAGTACCTGTTCCGGTGCTTTTCGCGGTGCTTCTATTCTGGCTCATCGCCTCGGGCGCGCTTGCGGTCTGGGCGCTTCGCCGGTATGCCCGGCAGCTTGCCGCAGAGCGCGATCGTCTCGCGTAGGGGCACCAAGGGGGCGTTTCGCCTTGGCATTCCGACCAATCATGCTGCCTTCAAACTATGGAACCGTTCCAGTTCGTCGCGGATAGCGCATCTGGCGGCACGCTCACCTCACTCTACGCTCCGTAGGTAGCGCGGCGGCGATGGATATCCCATACTGAGGCGGTCAACAGGGCGCATGCCATCAACCTCATCTGAAAGGGGCCGACATGTCCGGCTATCTCACCGCTTCCACCATCAAGTCTCTCCGCGAGCATCGCGGGCTCACGCAGCGCGCCCTGGCAGACGCCGTGGGCGTGACCGACAAGGCCGTGTCCAAATGGGAATCCGGTCGTGGGCTGCCGGATATCTCGCTTGTGGAGCCGCTCGCCGCCGCGCTCGGCATCTCGGTGGCCGAGCTTCTGACCGGCGACGTGCGGCAGAACGCCAACCGGGCGGGCAATCTGCTGCGCGCGCGGTTCTACGTGTGTCCCATCTGCGGCAACGTGGTCTATGCGCTCGGCGAGGGGTCGTTTTCGTGCTGCGGCGTGCAGCTCCTGCCCTGCGAGGCCGAGCCCGCAGAGCCCGGCAAGATGGCGGCGCCGACCGAGGAGCTCGAGCCGGGGAGCGCCGGGTGCCATGCCATCTCGGTCGAGCGCATCGAGGACGAATGGTACGTCACGCTCGACCACCCCATGCGCAAGGACCACTTCATCAGCTTCATCGCGTACGTGTCCACGGGCGGTGTGGCCATCCAGAAGCTCTACCCCGAGCAGGAGGCGGCCGCGCGCTTCCGCGCCGGGATGTCGGGCGTCATCTACGCGTACTGCAACCGGCACGGTCTGTTCTCCGCCCGCACGCCGCGTCGTCAGCGATAAAATGGTGTCAGACACCTTTTTATCGGTCGGCGACGATGCCGATGTAATAAAACCCCTGGGGTGATTTTACGGGTTGGGGACGGGGTGTTTCACCCTGGTACGGGACGCGGTGACCCCGTCTCGCTCCCCAGTGCATTTCTACCCGCACAGGCTCAGCAGGAACTTCCACGCGGGCACGATCTCGATGCGCACGCCGTCGCGCTCGATCGTTTCCTCTTCCTCCTTGGTCACGATGACGAGACGTTCTACCGAGTCATCCACGTGCGCGAGCCGCGTAAGGTTCGCGACCTCGCGTTCGCGCGCGCTGCCTGCAACGGAGTAGGCAACCTGGACGGCGAGCCCAGATTCGGGAACGTAAAAGTCGACGTCGATGCCGGTTTTCGGTGACTTGAGGTAATGCAGCCCCTCGCCGAAGCGGTCGCGCAGCGCGACGGCTATCTCGTTTTCCAGCAGCGCGGTATCCCGATCGAAGAGAAAGAGGTTCAGCAGGCCGTTGTCCGAGAAATAGTACTTGGGCGAGCCCTCTCGCTCCACGAACTTGGCCGTCGCGTTGGTGATGCTGAACAGCAGGTACGCCTCCCGGGCGTAGCCCAGGTACGCGATCACGGTGTCTTTCGAGATGCGGTGCCCGATGCTTTGCAACGTGTGGTGAAGCGCAGAGAACGAGACCTCGTTGCGAACGGTCTCGGCGACCTTTTTCATGAGGACGCGCAATGCGTCCACGTTCCGCACGTTGTAGCGCGCAGCCACGTCTCCCAGCAGCACCTTTTGATAGACGTTCTCGACGTACGCGCGTGGGGAGGAGAAGCGCAGGGACTCGGGAAAGCCACCCTGTTCGTAGAAGGTGTCGAAGCAATGAGAGATGCGGCCGATCTCCCGCGTGGTGTACAGGGCGCCGCCCGTATGCGTCTGCCCGAGGGCATCGAGGTACTCGTCGAAGCGGTAGGGCGTCACGTGCAGGGAGAAATACCTGCCTCCCAGCGTCGAGGAGATCTGGCTGCTGAGCATGGCCGCGTTGCTTCCCGTGATGTAGATGCGCTCGCCGGCGTCGGCAAGTCGCCGAGCGAACTTCTCCCAGCTCGCGACGTTCTGGATCTCGTCAAAGAAGAAGTAGCCGCGCTCGTGGCTGAGTTCGCTTTGGGCGAGCAGGATGTCCTGGAAATCGGCGGACGTGAAGTCTGCCAGACGCTCGTCCTCGAAGTTGATGTATATGACGCGCTCCCACGCGACGCCACTCTGCACAAGGTCGTGCACGATTCCGTAGAGGAGCGTTGACTTTCCCGCGCGGCGGAGACCCGTCACAACGTAGTTCGCCTGGGGGTCGAGCGCGTAACGGCGGGGAATGATCTGCGCGTTGCGGATGACCTCATGCTGGTCGAAGATGATGCGCTTGAGCAATTCTCGATTCACAGGCACCTCGGTTCATTATGTCTTGTATATTCGACAAGATTATAATGATTCTGTCTTTTATAGTCGACAAACTTGAATAGATGGGCAGACTCGTTTCGTCCCGCACTTTGCGAGCTTGGTTTCGGCGCAGCGTGCTGCTGTGGAAGGAGCAATGACGATGCAAGACAGCGAAAAGTTCGAGGGGCTCAAGCGGAACCTCGTGGAGGAGAACGAGCGCCGCTATGGCGCGGAGGCGCGCGAGCGCTGCGGCGCGGCAGCGGTGGACGAGAGCACGCGAAAGATGCTCAACATGGGCGAGAAGGATTTCGCGGCGTGGCAAGAGCTGGGAGCGGAGATCGTGAGCGCGCTTGAGGAGGCCGTCCGCTCAGGCGCCGACCCCGCCGGGCCGGAAGGTGCGCGCGTGTGCGACCTGCACCGTCGGTGGCTCGGCTACACGTGGCCTTCCAACACGGCCGAGGCGCACCGCGGGCTCGCCGAGGCCTACGTTGCCGATGAGCGCTTCACCGCCTACTACGACGGCACCGTCGTCGGCTGCGCCGCCTGGCTGCGCGCCGCCATCCTCGCGCACGCGCGATAGCAGCTGGCGCGTGCCGATAAAATGGTGTCAGACACCTTTTTATCACATCGTCAGCTTATCATTGACCAATGTTCAATGAAAGCGTATCCTTCTCGTTGAAGGAGGTGCCGCCCATGCCGAGAACCGTCAAAGATCCCGAGGAGCGCCGGCGCGAGCTGCTCGCCTGCGCCATGCGGCTCTTCGCCGAGGAGGGCTACGACAACGTATCCGTCCGCGCGGTGGCGCGCGCCGCGCACGTGGCGCCGGGGCTCGCGTACCACTACTTCGACTCCAAGGAGTGCCTGTTCGCGGCCGCCATCGAGGACTACGCCCGCCGCTGCGCGGAGGGGGTCTGCGCAGTGCTGGACGAGCCTGATACGCCGCTGGACGAGAAGCTCGACCGTGCGCTCGAGGTAGGCGCGCGCCACGACGGCTACCCGTATGCGGAGTTCTTCCACAAGGAGGGGCACGGCGCGCTGCACGACCGGCTCTCGCTCGCCATGTGTGAGGTAGTGCGTCCGCACCTGCGCCGTGCGCTCGAGGCGGACGCAGCGGAGCGGGGCGTGGCGGCTCCGGATGCCGACGAGCTCGCCGCCATCATGGTCTACGGGTGCGTGGGGCTCGCCGCCGGGCCGGGCATGCCGGACGAGCGCGCCCTCGCCGCCGCCCGGCGCTACCTTCGCGCGTTGCTCACCGCGTTTCGCTCGGACGAGTCGCTGAACTAGGGATCCCACCCCGGCTCTGGTCGGGGTTTATTTCGGCCGATTGTATTGAACATTGCCCAACAGAAGGGATGCGAACATGGACGAGAATAGCGCCCAGGCGCTCAAGAACCGTTTGCGTGCGGCATTCGACGCGCAGGCGGGAACATACGATGCGGGGATGGAAGGGGAGCACGCGCGCCGGCTGTACCCACATGTTGTGCGCGAGGTGACGGCAGCTGTCGCGGGTATCGCCCGCCCGCGC
Organism: [Collinsella] massiliensis; assembly: GCF_002161605.1. Lineage (NCBI taxonomy): Bacteria > Bacillati > Actinomycetota > Coriobacteriia > Coriobacteriales > Coriobacteriaceae > Enorma > [Collinsella] massiliensis. The sequence continues at coordinate 24,707 of NZ_NFIE01000008.1, forward strand.
CTGCTCGACCTCGGTTGCGGCACGGGTGCGCTTGCCGCGCGCATGCTGGGCGAGATGCCAGCCGCGCAGCTCACCTGCATCGACCTGTCCCCGCGCATGGTTGAGGCGGCTCGAGCTCGCTTGGCGGGCCGTGCAGAAGTGCTGCTCGGCGACGCTGAGCGCCTGCCGTTCCACGACGCGAGCTTCGATGTCGCGTGGTGCAACGATTCGTTCCACCATTACCCCGACCCGGAGCGCGCGGCGTTCCAAGCGTGGCGCGTGCTCGCACCGGGCGGTGTCTTCGTCATCGGCGACGCTTGGCAGCCGGCGCCTGCGCGCGCCATCATGAACGCCTGGATGCCGCACTCCCGCGAGGGCGACGTGCGCATCTACTCGGAGGCAGAGCTTCGCCGGATCCTGGGCGCCTGGTTCACCGATGTCGACTGGCACCGCGTCGGCACGACCGCCTGCATCGCTGTGGCGCGCAAGGGGCGCTGAGGCTGACCCCGATTGTTACGAGTAATCGCGGCGTGGGGATTTCGCTTTCATTTGCGCGGCTCCGCGACGAAGATGTATCCCGGTAGGAAGAGCCGTGCCGCGCCGCATGCTCGGGCATCGGCGACCTGCGGGGTCATGCGGGAACAGCTCGGCGGATGAGCCGCTGTGGGAGATGGCACCATGAAGACGAAAAAATGGCAAACGTTCCAAATCGTCCAGCTCGTCCTCTTCGTCAGCTTTAGCGTGTTCCTGTTTCTGCGACCGGTGGACGGGCATGGCGCCGAGCAGACGCCCGAGGTGAGGCTCATCAGCTTCGCGGTGTGGGCAGCCTTTTACCTCGGCATCTTGGCGGTGGAGCGGCTGATCTACGCCATCGTTCGACACCGGTGATAAAAAGGTGTCTGACACCATTTTATCATTTTATCAGTTTATAGAAATATATCTTTCTCTTATAATCGATTACAGTAGTATATCTTTCTGTAAGGAGTGTCATGGCTGGTCGCACACCCATTCCGGTCTCACGCGCCATGCGCCAGGTTGCGGCACATCTCGACCTCGCGCGCCGTCAGCAGCGCATCACGATGGAACTGTTGGCGGAACGTGCGAACCTGTCCGTGCCGACCGTGCGCAGGCTCCTGAGCGAGGGAGCGGGAACGTTCGAGAACTTTTTACGCGTCGCCCGCATCCTGGGCATGCTCGACGGCATCGTTGGGGCGACGGATCCCCTGCGCACGCCCATCGGCAGGGCACGCGCGGAACAGGACGTGCCCAAGCGCGTGAGGGGGTGACGGTATGGAGTTCGACGTGACCGTCCAAATCGCCGGCGAGGATGTTTTGGCGGGCAGGCTCTATCAAAACGTGCGCCATGGGGATGAGACGACGACGTTCTCATACGACCCCTCATATCTCAGCGACCCGCGTTCGTTCTCGCTTGCGCCCGACATGTCGCTCGGTGCCGGGTCGTTCCACTCCTCGGGGTTGCGGCAGTTGCGCGCGTTCGAGGATTGCATGCCCGATAGGTGGGGGCGCAACCTGATGCTTAGGGCGGAGCGTTCCCGTGCGCGCGATGAGCAGCGGGCGCCGCGTACGCTCTTCGAGGCGGATATGCTTGCGGGCGTCAACGACGAGGCTCGCCAGGGCGCGCTGCGCATCTGGAGCGATGCGGGCGAGGCGCTCTCGCCGGTGAGCGATGGCGTGCCGCGCGAGACGAGCATACCGGCGCTGCTCGATGCGGCGGATCGTGCGTCCAGGGACATGAACGCCGATATTCGCGACCTGCTAGCTGCGGGTTCAAGTTTGGGTGGGGCGCGGCCGAAGGCATCCATCCGCGACGAGCAGGGGTGCCTATGCATTGCGAAGTTCCCCAAAGCGGACGAGGGAGCGTTGGACGATGTGTGCGCTTGGGAGCATGTCGCCCTGCGGCTCATGGCGGAGCTGGGGATATCCGTCCCCGTTTCGCGCCTCCTGCGCATCGGCCCGCGCGCGGTACTCCTCATGCGACGGTTCGACCGGAGCGGAAGCGTGCGAGTGCCCTACATCAGCGGCTTGACCGCTGTGCAGGGAGAGGATGGGGGAAGGTATTCATATCTCGAGCTCGCCGAATTCATCGAGGAAGAAGGGTCGAGACCGACGAACGACCTGCGCGAGCTTTGGACTCGGGCGCTCTTCTCGTGCGTCGTGGGAAACACGGATAACCACCTCAGAAACTACGGATTCTTGCGCGAGCGCGCAGGCTGGCGGCTGTCGCCGGCGTTCGACGTCAACCCCACGCCGGGCTCGGAGCGAAAGTACCTGGCGACCGGTCTCGATTTCGATAATCGCGAGGCGGAACCGGAAGGCGCGTTCGCGGTGCGCGAGTATTTCAGGCTGGATGATGCGGCGGCCCGCGCTGTTGCGGCTCGCATGGCGCGCGTGATGGGTGGATGGCGCAGGATAGCTCGGGCAGACGGCATATCAGAAGCTTCGATCGAGTTCATGGCGGATTGCTTCGAATCGGGCATCCGCAAGCTGAAGGCGCTTGCTCGTTAGGGGCTGAGCTCGGGCGCATCGTCCCTGTCGGTTGCGGTGCCGTGGCAGCGGGTACGATACGTTTACGTGTCGCCAGAGGAGCGGTCATGATTCTGTACTTTTCCGCAACGGGTAACAGCGGATACGTCGCGAAGCGGATAGCCGACGGGCTGGGTGACGAGCGCCTCGACCTCTTCGACAGAATCCGCGATGAAGATTCCTCGTCCATAACGTCCAAGACCCCGCTCGTGGTGGTGACGCCGACGTACGCCTGGCGCATGCCGCGCATCGTCGCGTCGTGGATGGAGCGCACGCCGATCACGGCGCCCGCGGGCGCCTACTTCGTGATGACCTGCGGCGGGAGCATCGGCAACGCCGGCGCCTACCTCAAGCGCCTGTGCGCGAAGAAGGGGCTTGCGTACCGGGGCCGCGCGGGCATCGTCATGCCGGAGAACTACATCGCGCTGTTCACCACGCCCGCGCCCGCGGAGGCCAAGCGCATCATCGACGCCGCCGAGCCCGCGATCGACCGGGTCATCGAGTGCATCAAGGCGGGCAGCGCGCTTCCCGAGCATGCGCCCTCGCTCACGGATCGGCTGAGTAGCGGCGTCGTGAACGACCTGTTCTACCCGGCGTTCGTCCGTGCGGTGAAGTTCCGCGTCACCGACGCCTGCATCTCGTGCGGCATGTGCGTCCGCGCGTGCCCGCTCGCCAACATCCGCCTCGAGGGCGGTCGACCTGTTTGGGGGAGCGACTGCACCCACTGCATGGCGTGCATCAACTGCTGTCCCAAAGAGGCGATCGAATACGGCAAGCACAGCGTCGGCCTACCGCGCTACACGTTCAGGCGCGCAGCTTCCGCGACGGGGAAGGGGCGGTCGGGAGGCGGGGAGCGTAGCTGAGCTTCTCAGTGTCGCGACGAGCGAGCTGGCTGAGACGGCGTATGCCGGTGCCGCGGTTTGCCTCTCGCGTTGCTTGTGATGGCTTCGCAGATATGCGGCGTTTTGTTACGCGGCGTGCATAGGTTTGCCGGCGAGCGTGTCACTCCCTTACCCTCGGGGTTCATGAGGCAATTCCTGGACAGGGTGGAGTCCATCTTAGAAATGATTCTCTCCGGCACCGGGCGGCTAGCTCAGTGTGACTTTCTGGCTCAGCTCCTTGCGAATATGCTGCGCGATCTCGTGCGCCTCTGTTGCAAAACCTGCTGATGCTATCGCTTCTTCCGCGGCGTCGAGCGCAGGGACGATGTTGCGGAGAAGCTCCTGATAGAAGCTTCTCGCCAGAGTCCGGGGGATGCCTGCGTCTTTTCCCGCCCGTTCGATGTCCTGCTCGGAAACGTCGCAAATGCGTCGGGAAGGAGTGAGCGACACGCCCATTTCTAGGTAGATTTGTGGGTATACCGTTGTGCACGTGATGTCATACAGCGGGGAGAGCATGGGAGTTTTCCAAGATGGGTCCCACAGCAAAGAATGGTTCTTGAGATGGTTGTCGCAATTGCCGATGAGATAGTCAAAATAGATGGTCTGCAAGAAGCATGCGCGATCTCCGAAGGGATTTGCCGATGCGTTTTGTATGGCGTTGCAGCAGCGTGAGAGGTACGCTCCGTTCGTGGGCTCGTACTTCATGTCGGGCATGAGTCCCGTAGCTTGGCAGAAGTCTTCCTGATGCAGGCGTTTCGGTCTGAGCGGTTTGTTTTCGGCTGATACCGTCTCATCGGTAACGCGGTCGAATCTTTTGACGGCAAGGAGCGGTTCGCCTTCTTCTATAGGGATGAGCGACCATTCCGCTATGTCAAACCCGCATCGCTTGGCTGTTTCTAGGCAAAGCGCCTCGTTGACAGTTTGAAGGGGAAAGAGGCTGTCCGGCGTTTTGACGATATGGGTCGTTGCCGCATTGCCGCTGGGTACGTACCATCCGCAAGACGGATCCTCTCCCTGATGGTAAAGGCCGACCTTGCTTTGGGCTCCCGCGAGTGAGAGGCGGGAGGCCATTCCCATCTTGAACGATGTTTCGCGGGGCGCATCGCGTAGCGCGCGCAACTCCGAGAGTCCGATCTCTGTGTACCCACCATCGTTTTCTACGGTCTCATCTGTACTGAATATGAGGGCGCCGATGGACTCGTTATTGAGGCGAGCAAGCATGTTGCCGAAGTAATCCGAATGTATCGATTCGGCAACAAGACGCCTCATGTCTCCTTCAGGTGCGAGGCCGGCGAAAAACGGCGAGGCCTCTTCTTGAGAAAACGGTTCGGCGCGAAGCGGCAGTGAGCAAGACACAGCGCTTGCTGTTGTGCTTGCAAGATATGCGGGGTCATAGGCGAATGTAAGCGACACTTCGGAAAAATCGAGTGCTCCAACTAGTTGATACGCCTCGTCCTGCTCTCGAAAAACGTTGAGCTTCATCGTCACGCTCCTCGTGGGATGGCGAACAGGTCGATGCCGAGCCCCTGGGCAAGATTGATAACCGTTTGAACGGAGACGGTTTGCTTGCCGCGTTCGATCTCTCCGATGAGGCGTGGGCTGCATCCCATCATGGCCGCCACAAACTCTTGGGTGAGTCCAAGTTTTTTTCTGCGTGTTCTGATAAGCGAGCCGAGTTCTGCCGCTTGCGAAATGCGGACAGCGTTTTCGGCGTTCGAAAGGCGCATAGCTACTCCTCATGTCTTACCTATAGGTATGATTACTAGCCAATCCGTTAGAATCTTCCCTATAGGTAAGATTCTAACACTTGAAGTATACAATCTTACCTATGGGGAAGATTTTAAGGGCAACTATGCGGCGACACGTTGCAACGCGGGTCGTTTTGCAGCCTACTTTATCAACATATTGATACATTGCTCACCTCGGCAGAGAATATCAACGCATTGCTATTCCGCCATCGAGGGGAGGCGCGCACCTGCGAGCAGACGCTCAACTCGCGCCAAACGGTGAGCCTCGTGACCAAACGGCTCGTGGCGCAGGGCTATGCCACGACCGAGGGCAACCCGGACGACCGTCGCAACAGCATCGTGCGGCTCACCGACGCCGGTCGCGCTTGGGCGCACGACATGGTGCGGCGCATCACGCGCGCCGAGGACGAGGCCATGGCCGCCCTCATGCCTGAAGAGCAAGAGGCGCTCGTCTCCCTGTCCCGCCGCTTCACCGAGAACCTCATCCGCCTCATCGACGATCCGGATCTCAAGCTCGAGGAGGGCGCATGATCATCAACACCGGCGCGCGCACCGACACCGTCCAGTACTACACCCCGTGGCTCCTGCGCAGCTTCGAGGATGGGTACGTGCTCGCGCGCAACCCGCTCTTCCCCAACAAGGTGACGCGCTACGAGCTCGACCCGGCCGTGGTGGACTGCGTGGTGTTCTGCTCCAAGGACTACGCGCCCATCCCGCCAGCGATGCTCGAAGCTCTATTCGTAACCCAAAAATATGCACTATCTCGCATAACTTATCATAATTCGATATTTGTCCTGCAAACATACCAAAATCAATGCATGTCGCACAGCGGATAAATGGGTACGAATCCTTCCAAGTGCCGTGGCAACTTGGCATCCAGCGGGTCGCACCCGCCGCCATCTCGCCGCCGCTTCATTCCAATTGAGCGATCCCGGTCGAAAGGAACCCCATGGCATCCGTTACCCAAGCCGCCGAGCGCGCGGCGCTCAACAAGCTCATCGACTACCTCGACCATGACCCCGAGAAGCACATCCCGCAGATCATGGACCTCGTCAACAAGGCGGTGCCGGACTCGGTGTTCCCGGCGCAGCGCAAGGCCATCGGCAACGCGATCGATGAGCACAGCAACTGGTACGAGCTCATCCTGCGCGCGTTCCGCCTGAACCCCGAGATGCGCTCGCGCCTGCTCAAGACGCTCATCGTGGACGCCAACCTGCTCGCGTGGCCTGTGCAGCAGAAGGCGCGCGAGCGCGAGCAGTGCAACATCCCGTGGGCGATCCTGCTCGACCCCACGAGCGCCTGCAACCTGCACTGCACCGGCTGCTGGGCGGCGGAGTACGGCCACAAGCTCAACCTCTCGTACGACGACATCTGCTCGATCATCGACCAGGGGCGCGAGCTGGGCACGCACATCTACATCTACACGGGCGGCGAGCCCATGGTGCGCAAGGCCGACCTCATCAGGATCTGCGAGAAGTACCCGGACTGCATCTTCCTATGCTTCACCAACGCCACGCTCATCGACGAGGCGTTCTGCGACGAAATGATCCGCGTGGCCAACTTCGTGCCCGCCATCAGCGCCGAGGGCACCGAGGCCACCACGGACGAGCGCCGCGGCAAGGGCACGTACGCCAAGATTATGCATGCGATGGAGCTCCTGCGCGAGCGCCAGCTGCCGTTCGGCATCTCGTGCTGCTGGACGCGGGCGAACGCCGATGCCGTGGCGAGCGAGGAGTACATGGATTGGATGATCGAGCAGGGGGCGCTCTTCTGCTGGTTCTTCTACTTCATGCCGGTGGGCAAGGGCGCCACGTCCGACCTCATGCCCACCGCCGAGCAGCGCGAGCACATGTACCGCTTCATCCGCGAGATGCGCCACAAGAAGCCGCTCTTCACGCTCGACTTCCAAAACGACGGCGAGTTCGTGGGCGGCTGCATCGCGGGCGGCCGCCGCTACCTGCACATCAACGCGGCGGGCGACGTGGAGCCGTGCGTGTTCATCCACTACTCCAACGCGAACATCCACAACGTGAGCCTGCTCGACGCGCTCAAGAGCCCGCTCTTCATCAAGTACTACGAGGGGCAGCCCTTCAACGAGAACCATCTGCGCCCGTGCCCGATGCTCGAGAACCCGGATGTGCTGGGCCGGATGGTCGCCGAGTCGGGCGCGCACGGGACGGATCTGGTGGAGCCGGAGACGCCCGAGGAGCTGCGCGAGAAGACCGTCGCGGTGGCCGAGGAATGGAAGCCTGTGGCGGAGCGCTTGTGGCGCAACGAGGATGACGAGATGTTCGAGAAGCGCCACGACCCCTACCAGGGCATGGACTCGGTCGAGGAGCACAAGTTCGAGCGCCTGGGCCGCGACGTCGAGGCGGAGCGCGCGGCGGCGTTTAGCGAGTAGGTTGTTGCTTTGCGGTGTTACGGACGGGCGGAGATGCTCAGGGCGATCTCGTGCGGCGTGCGCCCGGTGGTATCGATGAGCTCGGTATCGAGCGCGCGGTAGCGTGGCAGGTAGGCGAGTGAGCGGCGGAGTGCGTCCTCGTCACGGGCGCCGGCGCGGATGTCCCGCTCGATGCGCTCGCGCAGCGCCGCTTCGCTGGCGACGAGCGAGATGGCGCGCACGCGTGCGCCGGTGTCCTCGAGGGGCAAGCGGCCCAGGATCTCGTCGATGATTTCTTGCTCGTGCATCACCCAGCAGAACGCAACGTTCTCGTAGGCGTCGCAGCACAGGAAATTGCCGAGCAGGTGGCAGATGTTGTCGAGCACCATGCGCTTGGTCTCCGGTGTGACTTGGAAGGGATTGGCGCACCAGCACCAGTCGCCGTCGAGCATGACGGAGGCGGGGAGCAGGCGGTTGAGCTCGCGACACACGGTGGTCTTGCCGACGCCCATCGGGCCGCCGATGAGGTAGAGGGTCTTGGTCATGGGCGCCTCCGGTTTGCGGTGGGGTTCGCATCGCGCAGGCGGGCGAGGTACGCATCGGCCTCCGCATGGCTGCGCAGCGTGATGATGCGGCGACGGTCGCGCCACGCATCGAGCGCTGCGACGACCTCGGGGCGCTGCTCGATGGGGAAGCGCCGGATGTAGTCAGCGAATTCAGGATCGAGCGCGTCCTCCTGCCAGGGCAGATCCTCGCGCGGCTGCCCGATGCGCGCCGCCGCCCCGGCAAGGCACGCCTCCACCGGCAGGTCGAGGAAGATGACCGCGTCGCAGCGCTCGAGCCGCCGCTCGAGCGTGCGCAGGTAGTTGCCGTCGATGATCCAGCGCTCGCCGTTGAGGGCCGCCGCGAGGCGTTCGTCGAATTCCGCCTGCGTGACGTTGGTGCCGTCCGGCTTATGCCAGATCATGTCGAGGTACACGAGCGGCAGCCCCAGCGCGTCGCGCAGTCCGCGGGCGAGCGTGCTCTTGCCGGCACCGGGGCTCCCGATGACGAGCACGCGCTCCAGGGTAGAGGAGGGTGTGTCGAGATGGTCTGCCATGGCTTCTCCTATGTAAAATAACCCCAGGGGTTATTTTACATATGCGCGCGGCGCGCTCGGGGCCTCGGGGGCTGCGAGGTCGATTTCACCGAGGTTCTCGAGTAGGTTGACAAACGGGATGCCCGACGGATCATCCACCTCGACGCCGCCGAAGTTGATGCTGTTGCTGCGCAGGTCGATTTGCGTCTGGAACACGGCGGGATTGAAGCCCGAGGCGGCGAACCCCAGGACGGCAAGGATGATGCCGAGGGCAAGGAGCCCACCCGCAACGGAGAAATAGGTCTTCTTCACGTTGGTCATGATGCGTGCCTCCTAGTTGAGTGCGGCCGTCGCCGCCGCGGAGAAGTGCTCGCCGCCCGCAGTGCGTTCCGCATCTCCGCCACCATCTACGGACGGGTTGACGGGAAGCCTGCCTGCTCTGCCATTCGGTCGTCCGGTTTCGCCGTCCCCCCGATGTTTGCTGAAGGGGGAGAGCGCCTTGTTCACCCAGAGGGCGGAAAGACGTGCGATCTGCTTGGTCACCGCCCAGGCGCCCGCGCCCACGAAGAGCGTCCCGCCCATGAGGCCGAGCCCGGCACCCGCCATGGCGAGCACGTACGGGACGTTCCCAATCGCGATGCCGCATGTGGCGAGCGCGAGCGCTACGATGCCGGAGGCCCCGAGCGCCGCTGCGATGATCCACACGCAAAGTGCGAGGATCCAGATGCAGAGGTAGACCGTGAAGGCCACGGCGGCGAAGGCAAGCGCGAGCACGAACCATAGGGGCGAGCCCACGATCGCGAGAATCCAGAGCAGCACGTTGCTGCGGCGACGGGTCTTGGCGATCACGCGCGGCACGGCGGGCAGGTCATTCAGGATCGCTTCGGCCACGGCGCCCGGCGATCCGATTGCGGCGACGGCCTCCTCCTCGGACATGCCGTCCTCCATACGGTCGGCGATAGCCTCGGCATAGAACGCCTTCGATTCCTCGATCTGCTCTGCGGGCAGGCAGGCCAGGAGGTCACCCAGACGCTCCAGGAACTCTTCCCTCGTCATGATCGTGCTCCCTCCACGTAGCGGTAGATCTCTTGTACGGACGGCCATTCGGCCAGGAACTCGTTGATGCGCTCTCGTCCTGTGTCCGTGATGCGATAGTACTTGCGCAGCCGGCCGTTGTGCTCGGCGGAGCGCACGGCGATGCAACCCGCCTTCTCGAGGCGTTTCAGCAGCGGGTAGAGCGTGGACTCGGTGAGTCCCATGCATGCCGGCACGTCCTTGACGATGCGATAGCCGTAGGACTCCTCACCGGAGACGGCGGCGAGCACGCAGGCCTCCAGGAACCCGCGTTTCATCTGAGCCTCCATCCGCACACCTCCCTTCGCCTTATACTGTGTGACATATACTATATAACACATAGTATAAGACGCTGCAAGGATTCTCTTGGAGCGGGTTCTAATGGCGGTGTCGGCCTCGTTCGCAGATCCTTGGCGGGATGCATGTTCTGTGTGCGCGGCACCTTGCCGCTACCATGTATGGGCTCGGTTTGAAGCCTGCTGCTGAACCCGGAGGGAATGGCTATGAAAGTCAAACGAGATACGCTGCTGCTCATCGCGTGCCTGGTGTGGAGCGCGGCGGGCATCAACATCCTGCGCATCGGCCTCATGGCGTACCCGGCGTATCTCAGCCTTCTGAACATCGCGCTCAGCCTTGTGGTCTTCGGCGTCTTCCAAGTGTTCATCTTCGGGCGGCTCGTGCGCAAGCACACCGCGCGCATCGGCGGCTACCAGGACGAGCGTCAGTTCTTTCTCAAATTCTTCGACACCAAGGCGTTCATCATCATGGCGGTGATGATGGCGGGCGGCATCGGTCTCAGGGCGAGCGGCCTTGCGCCTGAGCGGTTCATCGCGGTGTTCTACACCGGCTTGGGCGCCGCGCTTTTGCTGGCAGGCCTCCTGTTCGGCCATAACTTCGGCAAGGCCGTCTATGTAAAATAACCCCAGGGGTATTTTTACATCGACGAATCCCCATCCGGGGAACAATGGCATCAGCAGTATCTTCGCTGGCGAAGGGAGCGGCTATGGATCTTGGCCGCATCGATGACCGGTTGCTCGCGCATCCCGGGGCGAGCAAGGCGCTCCATGAACGATGGGGCTGGATGGTCTATTGGGTAGGCGGTCGCCAGTTCGCATGCGAGTTCACGGCGGGCGCGGACGCGAAGGCGCCCTATGCAGGCATGCACCTGCTGTCTCTCAAGTGCGACCCCGACCGCATCCGCGAGCTGCGTGCCGAGTGGCCCGATGCGATCCTTCCCGCGTACTACTCCGACGGTCGCACATGGATCTCCATCGACCTTGATGCCGACCTGCCCGAGTCGCTCGTGCTCGACCTATGCGATATGAGCTACGAGCTCGTTTTCGCCAAGCTTCCCAAGCGCGTACAGCGGGAGCTGGCGGCAGCGAATGTAAAATAACCCCTGGGGTAATTTTACGTCGTCCCCCTGCCGTTTACCAATCTTAATTAACCATTTACCGATTTAGTGCTTGCATCGTGGATACAATAATATCAACTTCCCAACGAGCGCCAGCGGCTCTGCCGCCGACGAGAAGGGAGCGGCCCTATGTGTACGGGTATCCGCTTTACCGACAAGACCGGCGCAATGTTTTTTGGGCGTAACCTTGATTGGACGCAGGGTTACGGAGAGAAGGTGGTCGTGACGCCCTCGGGGGCCAAGGTCCCGACGGCTTTCGAGCGTCCGGACGATCCCGAGCAAGGTCATACCGTAATGGGCATGGGTATCGTCGTCATGGGTATCCCGCTCTATTTCGACTGCGGCAACGACGCCGGCGTGGCCGTTGCGGGCCTCAACTTCCCGCAGAGCGCGCACTATGCGCCGGGTCCCGTGGACGGCACCTCAAACGTCGCCGCCTACGAGTTCCCCTATTGGATCGCGCGCAACTTCGCCTCGCTCGATGAGGTGCGTGCCGCGCTGAAGAACACCACCGTGGTGGCCAAGCCCGTGAACGAGCAGTTGCCGGTGGCCAACCTGCACTGGCTCGTGGGCGACGCCACGGGCAGCGTGGTGGTCGAGTGCATGGCCGACGGCCTGCATGTTTGGGAGAACGATGTCGACGCGCTCACCAACGAGCCCGATTTCGGCTGGCATCGTCAGAACCTGCGCAACTACCTCATGATGGACGAGGACCTGCCCGCGCCCACCGCGTGGGATCGCGCCGAGCTCAAACCCTTCGGCTCGGGCGGCGGCGTCCAGGGCATGCCCGGCGATTACGGCGGACCGGCGCGTTTCGTGCGCGCGGCGTATGTGAACGCGCACTATCCCGTCCAGGAGGGCGAGCAGGCCAACGTGACCCGTCTCTTCCGCACGCTCGGCGCTTCCGCGGTGCCCGAGGGCGTGGCGAAGATGGCCAACGGCGACTACGAGAAGACCCTGTATACGAGCGGTTTCTCTGCCGGCACGATGACCTACTACCACGCGACCTACGAAGATCCCACCATCCACGCGTATCCGCTCTCGGCGTGCGACCTCAGTGGCACGGAGCCGTTCATCGCCACCGCTGCCTAACCGACCGCACGATCACGCAACCTATTAGTCAAGGCCCGGGTTGTATGCCCGGGTGAAGGGAGTGCTCATGAATCGCACGACCCCTGCCTCATCATCTGCGCACGCGGCGGCCGCTACCGCCGCTAAGCCCGCACCGGGTGCGGGTAAAGAGAAATTCCTCGTGCTGCCCATCGTCATCCTGGTTCTTGCCCAGATGGGAACCACCGGCGACAACGGCGCGCTTTCGCTCGCCGCGGACGCGCTGACGAAGGACCTCGGGGCGACGACCTCGGATATTCAGCTCGCCAACATGATCTATCCGTTGGTTGGCGGCTCGTTCATGATCGCCGGCGGCCTTGCCGGCACCATGATCGGCTGGCGCAAGACCTTCCGCATCGGCGCCTTGCTCGCCGCCATCGGTGAGGTCGCCCTTGCGCTTTCCCCCAACATGTTCTTCTTCATCTGGGTCGGCCGTGTGCTTGTTGGATTGGGTGCGAGCTTCCTCGTCCCATCCCTCCTCGGCATCATTCCGTTCATCTATCACGGCGCTAACCGTACCGTCGCTTTCGGGTGCATCGGCGCCGCCTCCGGCCTCGCGGCCGTGCTGCCGCTCATCCTGGGCGTCGTCATGCAGCTGTCGGGCATGCGCGTAACCTTCCTCGTGCTCGCCCTCTACTTCGTCGGCGTCGTGGTGCTCTCGATGGGCTTGCCCAAGTTCGACCAGCCGTCTGAGAAGTCCCACTTCGACGCCATCGGCGTGGCGCTCGCCGCGCTCGGGTTCTTCTGCGTGCTCATCGGCCTCTCGAGCATCTCGAGCTGGGGTCTCATCAAGCCGATGCACACCGCCCCGTTCGCCCTCTTCGGCATCTCGCCGGCGATCCCGCTCATCATCTTGGGCATCATCATCCTCATCGTGCTCGTGAAGGTGGAGGCGCGCGAGGAGAAGCGCTACGGCCTCGTGGTGCTTCCGCGCTCGTTCCTTACCACGAAGCAGGTGCTCGCCGGTCTGGTCGCCAACGCGCTGATGTTCTTCTTCATGGGCGCGCAGTCGATCCTCATGTCCCCGTACCTGCAGCTCGTCGCTGACTGGACGCCGATCGACGTCGGCACCATCTCCATCGTGACCGGCCTGCCCACCTTCGGGCTCGCCCTCGGCATCCCGAAGCTCTTCCCCAAGGCCAACCCGCGCCACGTGATCCAGATCGGCTATGTGGCCATGGCGATCGCGCTGGGCATCATGGCCTCCTCCGTGACCATCGATGGCGCGAACCGCATCGGTGTCTACCTGGGCGCGTTCATGGCTGGCGTCGGCGCGGGCACCGTGTCGGCCCATGCGAGCAACGTCGTCGCCCTCGCGGTGAACGATCGCGATGCGTCGCAGTCCGGCGGCATCCAGAGCACGATGCGCAACGTGGGCCAGGCTCTGGGCGTGGCGCTCCTGGGCGCCGTCCTGATCTTCGGTATCAGCTCCACCTTGAGCAATGAGATGGCCTCCAACTCGGAGATTCCGTCGTCGGTTGCCGAGCAGGTTTCCGGGCTCACCATCAACCTGGGCAGCAACAAGGAGTTCGAGGAGGACATCTCCCATATCCAGATGTCCGACGCCGAGCGCACCAAGCTCGTTGAGCTTGAGGCCAAGGCGCGCTTCGACTCGACGCGCATCGCCTATGGCGTGGGTGCTGTCATCGTGCTGCTGGGCCTGCTCACCACTCCGTGGATCAAGACGCTTTCCAAGGAGAGCGGCCCGAGCGCGACGTCCGGTGCCGCCTCCGGCAAGGGCGCGCCGGGTAAGGCCGCGCCTCAGAAGGCAGCTGCCCAGGCCGCTCCGGCTCAGAAGGTCACGGCTCAGGCGCCTGCTGCTCAGGCGACCGCTGGCCCGAAGGCCGCGCCTCCCAAGGGTGGCCACTAAGTTCCGCGGGGCCGCTTGTTTGGGAAAGCGGCCCCGCTCCCATGCCGTGCGCTCGGCAGTAGCGGATCCGAGCGCATGAAAGATGCCCGCCACCTGTCCACGGTGTGGATGTGCAGGTGGCGGGCATCATGCTGTCCGTACGGGTTGGGTGGTGCCGTGTGGCTCGCCCTGCGGGTGCGGACGGCGCGCCTCGCTTCGTCGCGCGTCTTCATGCGACGGAGTGCACGCAGCAGGTATATTGGTAGCCATCGATATAGAGGCATCGAAAGGGGAGCGCGATGGGTGAGAAGACGACGGAGTACGCCTGGGCGTATGAGTTGTGCCGGCAGGGCGACGTGGTGTGTCCTGCCGATATGCTGGAGCTGCTGATGTCCGCGCCGGAATGCCCGGCATTTGGGCCGGTCCATCACTTCCTGGTGGGCGCGGCGCTGCTCGCCTGCGCGTCGAACGCGGGATATGCGGGGGACCTGGATGCGCAGCTCGATGAACTGGCATCCCGCTCTGCCTGCGTGCCCGGGGGCGCTTGCGCGCGCTGGGGCGTGTGCGGCGCCGCGGCGTCGTGCGGCATGGCGCTCGCGATCGCCCAGGGCAACGCGCCGCTCAAGGCCGATGGCTGGAGCGAGACGCAGCTCATGGTGGCGGATCTGCTGCAAAAGATCGCGCAGGCGGGCGCCCCGCGCTGCTGCAAGCGCGATGCCCGCATCGCCGTGCGCGAGGCGACGCCGTGGTTTTCCCGCGCCCTCGGGGTGGAGCTGGCGCTGCCTGCGGAAGAGCCCGTCTGCGCGGTATCCGAGGCGAATGCTGCGTGCATCGGCGAGGCCTGTCCGTACCACGGGTGATTTCGCCGGCCGGTGCACGGTGTGTGCCGCCGGTGCTGCGGGCGCGCTCGGGAACGCGACTCCGGGCTGCTACACTGGGAGGCGGCGAGCGAAGGGAAGCGATGACCGAGATGGGCTTCATTGACGCGGACGGGTGCGCGCTTCTGCGCGGTGCGGGCGGGGACGGCGCGCCCGTCATCTACGTGATCGATATGCCCGAGCATCCCTTCGATGTCGCGGCTGCGGTCGATGGCGTGCGCGCCATGGTGGTGCGCGTGCCCGTGCGCGACTGGAGCGATAGCCTGACGCCCTGGCCGGCGGCGGGCGTGCGCCCGGGTGCGGAGGATTTCGGCGGCAAGGCGACAGAGACGCTCGCGGAGCTGACGGGTACGGTTATCCCTGCGGTGGAGGCGGCACACGGGCTCTCCCCGGCGCGCCGCGTGATCTGCGGGTACTCGCTCGGCGGGCTCTTCGCGCTGTATGCGTTCACCCGTGAGCCCTCGACGTTCTCGGCGTGCGCCTGCCTCTCGGGTTCGGTTTGGTACGAGGGCTGGGTCGATTACCTGCGACAGTACGCTCCAAACGGCGCGGGGCGCTACGCGTACCTCTCGATCGGGAGGAAGGAGCGCCGCGCCGGGCCTCCCATCATGCGATCCGTTCAGGACGATCTGGAGGCATGTGCGGACATGCTTCGCGGCAGTGGATGCGCGGTGGACCTCGTCGTGGGGCCGGGCAACCATATGCAGCACCATACCGAGCGCCTCGCCGCAGGGCTCAAGGCGCTCGACGCGCAGCTCGCCATCACGGGTTGATGGCGCATCGAGCCGGTGCGCGGTTTCGAGCACAGCGCGTCGTCATCCCTGGAAGCGCGCAAGGCCCGTCGCCCCAGATGCGGGGGTGACGGGCCTTGGCCGTTGCGCGCGCCGCCCCGGTCGTCGGGGTCAGCTACGGTATGGCATGCCTACGATTTCCGGAAACGCCGGGCGATGGCGGCGCCGATGAAGGCGAGGGCGGAACCCGCCGCGGCTATGCCGATGGGCAGAGCCGATGCGTCGCCTGTCTGCGTAAGCAGGCCGGAGGCGTCGGCTGCCAGCGCGTCGGCGTCCTGCGTCTGCCCGGTGGCGTCCCCACCCGCATCCGCGTCGCTGGCGGAGCCGTTCGGGTTGCCGTTACCGGAGGTGTCCCCATCCGTCGGGGAGTCCCCACCGGGCTGGTTCGAGCCGCCGCCGGTCGTATCGCCGGCGCCGCTGTCGGTGCCATTGTCACCGTCGGTCGAGCCGCCGCCTGTGGTGTCATCCCCGCCGGCGTCGTTGTCGCCATTGCCGGTGTCGCCATCAGCATCGCCGTCGCCCGTGCCGTCGCCGCCGTTGCCGGCATCGTCGCCGTTACCGGCGCCGCCATCGACGTCGCCGTCCCCGCCGGGGAGCCCGCCGTCCTCACCGGGCTCATCCGTATCGGGTAGCTCGGCGTCGAGGATGGGGCCGTCCACGTTGGCGGGGCTGCTGGGGTTCACGCGCACGTCGTAGGCGACCACGGAATAGGCAGCCTTGTCGAAGGCGCCGTCTGCCGTGCCGTCAGCGCTCGCGGCGTTCGCCCCTGCGTCAACGGCGACCTCGAACGAGCCGTCGCGCGAGAAGCCGATGAGCGTGCCGTCGCGGTACAGCTCGTAGGCGGTCGTCGCCTGCTCGAGCTCGGGCGTCGCCATGGTCGCCTCGACCCGCACCGTCCCCGCATCGCCGAGCTCCACGGATACGGTGGGCGACACCGCGTCGGCGCTGCCCTCCAGCTGGGCATACGTCTTCGCCCCGTTGATGATCGCCGCGTCGGTGTCGAGCGAGAAGTAGCGCACCGCGCGCGGCACCGAGGGGTACTGGGCGCACCAGTCCAGCACCTCGGGCGTGAGGTCGCGCTCGCCCAGGTCGTAGAGGTACTCGGCGAAGTTGTAGCCCGTGCCCATGGTGAACGCCACGGCGATGCGGTTATATTTCACGCTCGTCGACGAGGAAGCACCCGCCGCCAGCTCCTGGATGGTCTTCACCGCCTCGGCGTCGCTGCGCAGGATGCGCACCGTCGCGCCGTATGCGCCATAGCGTTCCACGTCCGCCGCGATCTCTTGCGTGTAGGGGCTCGCGGCGTAGTCGTAGCCGCTGTAGTCCCAATCATCGAAGAAGTGCAGGCCGTTCCACCAGGTGGTCACGTGGGTCCAGATATAGGTGCCCCAATCCCCGCCGTTCATCCAATCCGGCACGAAGGTGGGGTCGGCGGCCATCTTCGCCAGCTCCTCGTCGCGGCGCTCGTTGGCCTTCACGGCGTTCCCGTGATAGTACGCCGCCGGGTCGAACGCGATGCCCGCCGCGGCCGACGCCTCGATACCGCCCTGGCGCGATCCCGCCAGGGAGTACAGGTTGTTCGTCTCCTCGGCAACGGCGATGACATTGTTGTCGAGCATGTGCCCGTACTCGTGCGACATCCCCCAGGTGTACATGTTCTCGCCCGACAAAAACGACGCGGCGTCGCCCTCCGGCATGTGGAAGTAGCGCACGAAGGCGTACATGGTCGAGGGGTTGGAGACGGTGCGCGTGAACGCGGTGTGCACGCGCGCGGGGGAGATGGCGTTGGCCCCGCTCTCGGCCGCGTCGAAGCCGTCGAACGCCCAGAAGAACTCGAGGCGGTCCTGGATGGCCTCGTTCGAGCGCTCGATATAGGCCACGGCGGCGTCCTTGCTCGTGATGCCGGCGTATGCCTGCGCGAGCGCGGTGGCGGTGATGGAGAACTGCGCGTGTCCGTCGTCGCCCATCTGCACGAGCGCCATGTCGGCGACCTGCTCGCCCGCCTCTACGCGCGCGGCGTGCGCCTTGACGTCCTGGACGAAGGCCCAGAAGCGCTCGGGCTGCTCGGGATCGTGCTCGTAGAGGGGGTGCTCGCCCAGGCTCGTGCCGAGCGCGGGGTTGGCGGCCGCGGAGCCGTCGCGGGCCGTGGAGCCGTCCGCATCAGCGCCATCCTCGGCGTCAGCGGTCACGTAGGGCGCGTCGTACGACTCGATGCGCACGCGCGCGGGATTGCTCGTCGAGTCGTTGCGCAGGAAGAGCATCGAGCCGTGCGTCTTGCCCGAGAGGTCGATGGTGATGCGGTTCTCACCGCGCGCGAGCTTGGACTTCTGCTCGAGGTTGAGCGAGGTGTAGCTGTTGGTGTCGGTGAGGCCCGCCTGCCGCCATGCCACGGAGAGCACGGAGGGGTCGTCGGCATCGACGTAGACGACGATCTCGTGCACCTTGCCCGGCTTGAGGTAGAGCCCCGTGGCGTCGAGGTTGTCGAACTGGTAGCCCTGCTGGGTGCGCTGCGCCTCGGCGCCGGGGTTCCCCAGCTCGGAGAGGGTGAGCACCGAGGCCGCAAGCTCCTCGTGGTGCGCGCTCAGGTAGCCGGCGTACTGCTCGAGGCGCTCGATCTGCTGCACGCGCACGCGACGTTCGGGCGTGTCGGCATCGCCGAAGTGCGCGTCCACCGTGTCGCGCAGGCGGTCGAAGGCGCCCTCTGCGGTGAGCTCGTCGCGCAGCTCGAGGCCGAGGTCGTCGACGAAGGGGTTGTCCAGCGCGTCGAACGCGGCCACGACATCGGCCGAGGCGAGGGCGATGTTGCACTCGTTGGAGGGGTCGATGCCCACCGTCGCGAGCTGCTCGCGCGTCCCGCCGTGCTTCACGGAGAGGATGCCCAGGACGTCGCGCGCCGTCTCGGGAGCGTCCGTCGCGGCGAGAAGTGTGCCATCCGCCCACTCGCCCGAGAGCACGATTTCGATGGGTTCGTCGATGCTGTGGGCAGCCGGCGTGCCCGTGAAGCGCAGGGCTGCGCCCTGGGCGAGGTCGATGCGGTCGGCGCCCGCAAGGTGGGCGTCCGCGCCCAGCGCGAGCGAACCGCCGCCGTCCACGCGCACACCGAAGGTGTTGTTGGGGTTGTTGTCGCCGATGGTGCCGCCCTCGAACGCGAGCGAGCCGCCCGAGAGCACCTGCACCACGCCGTCGCTCGACACGTTCGAGCGGTTGCTCGCGATGGTGCCGCCCGTCATGGTGATCGAGCCCTTGGTCCAGACCATGGTCTGGGTGTAGCTCGCACGGTTGTTCGCGATGGTGCCGCCGCGCATCTCGAACGAGCCCGCAGCCTCGACCGCAACCGCGGTGTTGCGCATGGCGAAGCTGTCGCGGATCTCGCCGCCGTCGAGCACGAAGGTGCCGGAGTGCACGTACACGGCGCCCCATGGCTTCCATGAGCAATGGGCGCGCACGATCGAGGCGCCCTCGTTCATGGTGAGCTTGGACGCGTTGCGCAGCGTGATGATGGCCTCGTTGGAATCCTTCTCCTCGCCGTCCAGCGTGAGGGAGCTCGCGTCGTCCGCGCGCTCGAGCGTGAGCTTGGCGCCATCGTTGACGATGATCATCCCGGCGATCTTGTTGTCGGCCGTGGGGAAGGAGGAGCTGCGGGTCAGCGTGACCTGCGCCGTGGCGCGCAGGGTGATGTCGCGGTCGCCCGCGATGACGAGCCGCTCGTCGAGCACCTGGTCGCGGGAGAGCTCGATGACGTCGCCGCTCTGGGCGTCGGCCACGGCGTCGGCGAGACTGCCGTACGTGGTGCGCGCACCGTCGCGCACGATGGCGATGCCGGCGTCCTCCGAGGGATCGGTCGCGGACTCGGCTGCGTCTGCGGTGTCGTTGTTGGTGGTGGTGTCGGTGTCGGCGAGCGCGCCGGGTTCCTCGGGGCTTTCCCCGGTAGCGGGAGCCTCGGCGATTGCCTCGGGGCTTTCCAGGGCTTCGGTGTTCTCGTTGGCCGCTTCGTCGGCGTTCCCCTTGTTTTCCGGGGCGGCCTCGACGTTCTCGAGGGCTTCGAGTTCGCTTGAGCCCTCTCCGGTGGTGAGCGACACGGCGGAATCCGTCGCCTGAGCGGAATGCTCGCTGGCAGCGAGCGCACCGGTGGGCATCACGCTCACGGCGAGGACGGCGCTCAGGAGCGCCGGGGCGATTCTGTTGTGGGGCATGTTGTTCCTTTCGCATCTCGCGCCCCGGTCAGGGGCGTGGCCGCGCTGCGGATTTTGAGCGCGGAGGCATAAGCATGTCTAGGTGCGCATCCGTTATACCCTGTTGGCATTTCGTCAACATATGACTCGCGCCCGGCTCCACGGCTTTTCCAAGAATGGGTTGGTTGGGGACGTGTTCCTTTCAACCCCTTTTTTGAAGCGAGCGCCCCGCGCGGCATCTGGTGCGGGCACCGTTCAGAGCCCTACGTGGCCTTTGGGCGGAAACCCCACATATATCTATATACGCGGGGTGCGATACGGGGATAGTACATAGTATGCATGCGTTTGCCGGGCCGGGCATCGTAACGCCCGGCATGGGCAAGCGTTTGCGTGAACCGATGACGCGCGCCGCCGAGCGCGCCTCGATATTGGAATGGCAAGAGCGGGCGAGAAGGGAGAACGCAAACCCCACACGCGCAGACGAAGAGGAGCAGACATGCTGCACAAGATAGGAAAGAAATTGACGGTGGCCCTGGTCACCTTTGCGTTGGCGATGGGAACGCTGCTGTATGCGGTGCCGGCGTTCGCGGCCGCCTCGGACGGCTCCATCGCGGTCACGGGTAACGGTCCCTTCGCGAGCATCAGCGTCTATCAGATGTTCTCGCAAAACGATGTCAACAGCTACGTGCTGAACGACGCTTGGAAGGACTTCTTCACCACCGACGCTGGCAGCGGCGGCATCGGGCTCACTGCCGATGATGCGGATCTCTCCAACGCGGCATATACCTACATCAGGGGTCTTGGCAACGACGACGCGGAGGGGATGGCAACCTTCGCGAAGCAGGCGGCAGCGTGGGCCGCGGCACATTCGGTGCAGGCGACCTCTACACCTAGCGCCACGGCCAACGCGGACGGGACGTCGAAGACCGCTACGGCTTCAAGCCTCGCATACGGCTACTACCTGGTCGTCCCCAGCCCAGAGGGTTCGACGGACCAGACCGACCCGTCCCGCGGGACCGATGCGCTGCTCGTGAACGTGAACAGCGCCACCCCGGTCGCGATTGACCTCAAGACCGTTTACCCGACCATCCAAAAAGTAGTTAATGGATCCGACAAGCATGCGAGCGCGAGCGTCGGCGACTCCCTGCCGTTCACCCTGACCTCCATGGTTCCCGATGTGAGCGGGTATACGAACGGGTATCAATTCGCGATCCAGGATACGCTCAGCGAGGGCCTTACTCTCGATAAGGACAGCGTGAAGGTCGAGATCGGCGGCACCGACGTGACCTCCTCGTGCATCATCCAGTATGGGCAGGACCTGGGCAACACCTTCGTCATCAACTTCGGCACTGTAGACACCGCGCTGGGCGCGGGGAAATACGACGCCACGGACCTCTTCACGGGCAAGGCAGGCCAGACCATCACGGTGACGTACACCGCGACGCTTAACACGAGCGCGTCTCTCGCAGGCACGGGCAAGGACAACACCAACTCCGCGAAGGTGATTTACTCCAACGGCCCGGGTGTGAATGACCTCTATGCGTCCGCTGAGGTCTTCACGCATCAGTACACGTTCAACTTCGATCTGGAAAAGACCGACGGCACGAACCCGCTCGCCGGGGCGACGTTCCAGTTGAAGGACGCGAAGGGCAACGTCATCAGCCTCGTTGCCACGGGCAGCAGCAACACCTACCGTCCGGCCGTGGGTGATGAGACCGCGAGCGCGGTGACCGAGGTCACTACGCCCGCCGACGGCACCATCCACTTCGTCGACCTCGGCGAGGGCTCCTACACGCTCACCGAGACCAAGGCGCCCGAGGGCTACAACAAGGCAGCCGATACGACCGTGACCATCGCCGCTGAGTACAACACCGACGGCACGCTTCAGAGCTGGTCGGTCAACAACAACGGCCAGAACGCCGTCGAGATCGTAAACAACGCCGGCATCCTGCTGCCCGGAACCGGCGGCATGGGAACGGTCGTCTTCACCGTGGCCGGCGTGGTCGCTATCGTGGGCGGCACGGCGTGGATGATGACGCGTCGCGCGCGGAGGAACAGCTAGCACATGGCGAAGGGGTGGTTGAGCAGGTTCGCCCCACTGCTGGTCGTGCTCGCGGGCATCGCGCTTCTACTGTACCCGACCGTCTCGAACTTCCTCATCGAGCGGAACGCGTCGCACGTGGTCCAGCGTTACGGCGAGGCGGTCGAGGTGATGTCCGACGAGGAACGCCAGGCGATCCTCGACGCTGCGCGCACCTATAACGCGGCGCTCGCCCAAAAGCAGGGCGTCGCCTCCGAGGAGGTGGACGGAACGCCGCCCGCCTCCCCGGAGGAGCGGGAGCAGGTGCTCGCCAGCTACGACGACGCGCTCAACCTCGACGGCAACGGCCTCATGGGCTACATCTCCATCCCGCGCATCGATGTGACGCTGCCCATCTACCACGGTGTCGGCGAGCGGGTGCTGCAGCAGGCGGTCGGCCACGTCGAGGGGACGTCGCTGCCCGTCGGCGGCGCTTCGACCCATGCGGTGCTCTCCGGGCATCGCGGGCTGCCCTCGGCGAAGCTCTTCACCGACCTCGACCAGATGCGGGAGGGCGACGTCTTCTACATCCGCGTGCTCGAGGAGGTGCATGCCTACCAGGTGGACGGCATCGAGACCGTGCTGCCCGACGAGACGGAATCGCTCGCCATCACGCCGGGGGAGGATCGCGTGACGCTCGTCACCTGCACGCCCTACGGCATCAACTCGCATCGGCTGCTCGTGCATGCCCACGCCATCCCGTATACGGCCGAGATGGAGGACGAGGTGGGCAAGCCCGGCGGCTTCATCAACATCCCCTTGCCGTATCTCTTGCTCATCATCGCGCTCGTCGTCATCGCGGTGGCGCTCGCCGTGTTGCGCCTTCGGGTGAGCAGGCGGGCCGCGGCGGACGCGGCGGCCGGTGCGACGCGGCGCGGCGACGGCGCGTCCGGGAATACGGGTTCGAGGCGCACCTATGGAAAGGATGGCGCGCGTGGCAGGCATTTCTCATAGCATGCAGGCCGCTGCCATGCGGGGGCGGCGGGAACGGGGGCGGTGCGCCCGAGCGCTCGGAGCCTTCGCGCGCGTCGCGGCGGCCATCGTCCTCGCGCTGGCCGGTATGATCCTGCGCCCTGCCGATGCCGCCGCCCTTTCGTACGGGTCGATCACCATCGATGCCGTGTGCGGACAGGGGGAGGCCGCCCAGCCGGTATCCGGGGACACGTGGCGGCTGGCGCTCGTCGCGACGGCCACGCCGTTGGACGACGGCTCCTTCGCCTATGCGACCACCGATGGGTTCGTGCCGCTCGACCGCGACTGGGTGTCGCTCGACGCATCTGGTTGGCGCGCGGCAACCCGCGAGCTCGGCGCATATGCCCAAGACCATGGCCTGCTGACCGATGGCGCGTGCGTGACGGACGGCGACGGGCGCGCGGTGTTCCGCGACGTGGCGCCCGGCCTCTACGTCGCGGTGCGCACCGATGTCGCGAGCGCTAATAAGGCGCTGACGTGCGACGCCGTGCTCGTGAGCGTACCCCTTTTGGAGGATGGCGCCTGGGTGTACGACGTCACGGTGGCTCCCAAGTTCGAGACCTCGGGAGGCGCGTCCGGCGAGGAGCCCGAGCCGCCCGCTGCCAAGCCGCAGGAACCGGAGCGCCCGCTCGATCGCTTCCTATCCGCGCTCGGTATCCCGGCGACCGGCGGCACGCTGGCCGTGTTCGCGTTGGGCATCGCCGTGATCGCGCTGCTCTGCCTCGCCGCCGCCGCCTTCTCCGCACACATGTAAAATAACCCCAGGGGTATTTTTACATCGGCGACGTTCGCCGGGTTGCCCCGCTCGCAAGGAGGCGTATCGCGATGAAGGTCATCGGACTTATCGGCGGCATGAGCTGGGAAAGCACCGTCACGTATTACGAGGTCATCAACCAGACCGTCGCCGAGGAGCTGGGCGGGCTCCATTCCGCCCGCATCGTACTCTACAGCGTTGATTTCGACGAGATCGAACGCTGCCAGTCGTCGGGAAACTGGGAACGCAGCGCCGAGATCCTCTCCGATGCCGCGCGCGCACTCGAGCGTGCTGGTGCCGACCTGCTGCTCATCTGCACCAATACCATGCACAAGGTGGCGGACGAGGTCGCGGCAGCGGTGAGCATCCCGCTGCTGCACATCGCGAGCATGACGGCCGACGAGCTCGATCGCGCCGGGGTGGCCACGGTGGGGCTGCTCGGCACCCGCTACACCATGGAGCAGGACTTTTATACGGGCGTGCTTGAGCGGCGCGGGTTCACGGTGCTCACGCCGGGCGAGGAGGATCGGGCGCTCGTGAACCGCGTGATCTTTGACGAGCTGTGCCGGGGCGATATCCGTGACGAGTCGCGGGCGGCGTTCCAGCGCATCATCGACGACCTCGCGGCGCGCGGGGCGCAGGGCGTCATCCTCGGCTGCACGGAGATCGGCCTGCTCGTCCATCCTGACGACCCGGACGTGCCGCTCTTCGATACCACGCTCATCCATGCCCGCGGCGCCGCGCTTGCAGCACTTGAGGGCTAGCAACGTCGCTCGCGTAAAATAACCCCTGGGGTAATTTTACGAGGGCGTTCTCGGCTGTGACGAGGCGCGCGCCCGTTGGTTGCGCCAGGCGTGCGGAGAGAGACCCGTTGCCCTGGTGAAGGCGTGATCGAACGCCGAGAGGCCAGGGTAGCCCAGTCGGCGGGCGACGTCGGCCACCGTGAGGTCGCGCTGGCCCAGCAGCTCGCAGGCGCGCTCGATGCGCGTCCGGCGCATGTGCTGCCCGGGGCCCTGCCCGGTCTCTCGCTGGAATGCGGCGCAGAGCCGGGAGCGGCTTACGTAGAGCGCCTTTGCGAGTCCATCTACCGTGGGCGGCGCCGTTCCCTCGTCGAGTGCTTGCTCGACGAGGCCCTTTGCCCGGCGCACCAGTTGCGCGGTGCTCTCCTCGCCGTGCGTCGAGGCATCCTTGCTCGCCGCAAGCGACGCTATGAGGCCGTCGACGGCTGCGCGCAAGGCGAGCGCCCCGCCCGACTCCGTTGGAGGACGGCTTGAGATGCGGCCGAGCGCGCGCCCGATTTCCAGCTCTCCAGGTGTGTCGAAGCGCGTATCGAATAGGCCGAGCACGCCCCGAAATTCCCCGGGATAGCTTTGCTCGAGCCTGTCGAAGAACTCGGGCAGCAGGATGATGGAGCTCGAACGATACCGTTGGCCTGCATGCAGGGCGCTGGTGAGGGTTCGAGGCCTGCGCTCGACAAAGGTCGCGAGCTCGGTGCGCCCGGCCCCGCGCCCTTGGCCGACAGGCCTCAGCGCCAGTCCGCAGCTTCGCGAACAAGCAAGCGCCGCGTCTTTCAGCATGCATGCGCAGGCGTATGGCCCGAGCGACGTTTCCTGAAGCTGCATGTCGGCGCGGGGAACCACGTCGTGATAGAGCACAAGACAGCCTGGGGAGGGGGACGAAAACCACATCGTCCCATCGGCGGTGGAGCCCGCCGCGTCGCCCGCCCAGAATCGCCCGTGTCGCTCAAGCCGGATACCGAGCTGCTCGGCTTGGGGGATGCAGAGCGCGAGCAGCTCGTCGGATATGGTCGCCCCGCTCGCCATGTTGAAGCATCGTCCCTTCCGCTTGCCGTTTTGTCTCACATAAGTTAGACAAAGTGAACATTTCTGATCCTACATGATACCGTGCGGCGAAACGTCAATCAAGAACCTGGTGTGCTGGGAGGACATCATGTCGGATTCGCAACAATCGGCTGGGATTTCCACCGAAGAACGGCCGCGGCAGGCGGGCGCGGTGGGGCGTCTGCTCGCCTTCGCCGGGCCCAGGCGCGCGCTCACCTTTCTGGGGTGCGCGCTCTCGGCGCTCTCGATGCTCGCGGGCTTCGGTCCATATGTTTGCATCTGGTTCGCGGCGCGCGACCTCATCGCCGTCGCTCCCGACTGGACGGCCGCCGGCAGTATCGCGGTCTACGGTTGGTGGGCGCTCGGCTTCGCAACGGGATCCATCGCCCTCTACTTCGCGGGGCTCATGTGCACCCACCTCGCGGCGTTCCGCTGCGCGTCCAACATGCGCAAGCGAGCTATCGAGCACCTCATGCATACGAGTCTCGGCTACTTCGATACCCATGCGTCCGGTGCGCTGCGTCGCGTGGTGGACGGCTGCGCGGCCGAGACCGAGGGATTGCTCGCTCACAAGCTGCCGGACACGGCCGGGTCGGTCGCGATGATCCTCGGTATGCTCGCGCTGTTCTTCGCGTTTGATTGGCGCCTGGGCGCGGCGTGCCTCGTGCCGGTTGCCGTGAGCCTTTGCTGCATGGTTTACATGATGGGCGGTCGTGGCATGGATTTCATGACGCGCTATATGGAGTCGCTCGTGAAGATGAACAAGACCGGCACCGAGTACGTGCGCGGCATCCCCGTGGTCAAGGTCTTCCAGCAGACGGTCAACTCCTTTCGCGCCTTCCATGACGCCATCGAGGAGTTCACCGTGCTTGCACAGGATTATGCGGTGAAATGGTGCCAGACGCCGCAGGCGCTCTCGCTGACCGTTATCGGCGCGGCGGCGGTATTCCTCGTGCCGGTGGTCGTGCTCGTTGCACCGGGTGAGACGGACGTTGCGCGCCTCTCCACGAACTTCGCCTTCTACGCCATCTTCTCCGCGGTGATCCCCACGGCCATGACGCGCGTGATGTTCATGTCCGAAGCGTTCCAGTCGGCGGCGGATGCCGTCAGCCGCGTCGAGGGGGTGCTCGCCGCCCCCGTGATCGCGGCGCCCGCAGCTCCGAAGGAACCACGCGATACCTCCATCTGCTTCGATGACGTGAGCTTTGCGTACGAGGGCGCCGAGGAGGCGGCGCTCGGTCACGTGAGCTTCACGGTGCCGGCGGGTTCCACGGTCGCTTTGGTGGGCCCGTCGGGGGGCGGCAAGACCACAGCCGCCTCTCTCGTGCCCAGGTTCTGGGATGTCGGGTCCGGGCGGGTGCTCGTGGGCGGCGTGGATGTGCGCGATATCGACCCCGCCGTCCTTATGGATCACGTTGCCTTCGTCTTCCAAACCAACCGGCTCTTCTCGCAATCCATCTTGGAGAACGTGCGGGCCGCGCGTCCGCAGGCAACGCGCGAGGAGGTGCTGGCAGCGCTCTCCGCCGCCCAATGCGACGACATTCTCGCCAAGCTGCCGGATGGCGTCGACACCGTCTACGGCGCCGAGGGCGCTCACCTTTCCGGCGGCGAGGCCCAGCGGCTCATGATCGCGCGCGCCATCCTCAAAGATGCGCCCATCGTGGTGCTCGACGAGGCCACGGCCTTCGCCGACCCGGAGAACGAGGTCAAGATCCAGGCCGCCTTCAAACGCCTCGCCCGCGACTGTAACGGTCGTCCGCGCACCGTGCTCATGGTTGCGCATCGGCTCTCGACGGTGCGCAATGCCGACAAGATCGTGGTGCTCGATCGCGGGCACGTGGTGGAGAGCGGTACCCACGACGAGCTGCTTGCCTCGGATGGGCTGTATGCGCGCATGTGGGCAGATTACGAACAGGCCGTGAGCTGGAAGATCTCAAGCGATGCTGCCGGGGAGGTGGCCTAGATGACCATGAAGGAGAAGTATGCCCTCACGGACGAGGGCGTAAGGAACGTCCGCCTGGGGGCTGCGTGGACTACCGTGACCAATCTCGTGGTGTTCGCGGGCGTGGGGTTCGTCTTCGCGATCATGAGCGCGCTCGTGGCGCGGCTCACGGGCGGGGCGGTGACGCTGGGACCGTGGGGGAGACTCGGTTTCGACCCGCTTGACGTGCCCGTCCTCGGCTGGATGGCGGTGCTTGCCGTGTATCTCGTCATGCTCTTCGTGTGCGAGCGGTTCCAGTACTACTACCAGTACGGCGTCATCTACAAGGAGAGCGGCCGGCAGCGGATCGCCCTCGCCGAGCGGCTGCGCAGGCTCCCGCTTTCGTTCTTCGGCCGCCGCGACCTTGCCGACCTCACCGAGACCCTCATGACCGACGTCAAGACCACCGAGCATGCCTACAGCCACGTGCTGCCCGAACTCTACGGCGCCTATGCCACGATGGCCATCGCGTTCGCGTGCCTGCTCGCCTTCGACTGGCGGCTCGCGGTGGCCTCGATGTGGTCGGGTCCGGTGGCGCTGCTCCTGCTCTTCGGCGTTCGCTCCCGGCTTCAGCCGCTCATGCGAAAGACCCGCATGGCTGGGCTCAAGACCTCGGAGCTCGTGCAGGAGGCGCTTGAGTGCGTGCGCGAGGTGCGCGCGACCAATCAGGAGGAGCGCTATCTCGAGCGGGTGTACCGGAGCGTGGATGCTGCCGAGCGCAGCGCGATCCGCTCCGAGCTCGCCTGCGGCGTCGCGGTCAATGGTGCCCAGGTGGTGCTGCGTCTGGGGTTTGCCACGACGCTGCTGGTGGGTGCCGCGCTCGTGCTCGAAGGCACCTGCGACTTCCTTACGCTGTTCTGCTTCCTGCTCGTGGTGAGCCGCATCTACGCCCCGTTCGACCAGGCGCTCATGCTCATCGCCGAGCTCTTCTCGGCGCGCACGGCGTCTGCACGCATGAAGAGCTTCTTCGAGGAGCCGATGGCGGCGGGCGGCGCCGCGTATGCCCCCAACGGCCATGATGTCGCGTTCGAGCATGTGGGCTTCGCATACGAGGAGGGCGGTGAGCAGGTTCTCTCCGATGTGTCGTTCATCGCCCGCGAAGGCGAGGTCACGGCGCTCGTGGGGCCGTCGGGCTCCGGCAAGTCCACGTGCGCGCGGCTCGGCTGCAGGCTGTGGGATGCGAGCTCCGGCCGCGTGACCGTGGGCGGCGTGGATGTCTCCACCGTTGATCCCGAGGTGCTGCTCGGTGATTTCTCCGTGGTGTTCCAGGACGTGACGCTCTTCGACGATACCGTGATGGAGAACATTCGCCTGGGAAGGCGCGGGGCTACCGACGAGGAGGTGCTTGCGGCGGCGCGCGCAGCCAACTGCGATGAGTTCGTCTCGCGCATGCCGGACGGCTACGCCACGATGATCGGGGAGAACGGCGCGTGCATCTCCGGCGGCGAGCGGCAGCGCATCTCCATCGCTCGTGCGCTGCTCAAGGATGCGCCCATCGTGCTTTTGGACGAAGCGACGGCGAGTTTGGACGTTGAGAACGAGACGCGGGTGCAAAGCGCGCTCTCGCGGCTGTTGGCAGGCAAGACCGTCATCGTGATCGCCCATCGCATGCGCACCGTGCGCGCGGCCGACAAGATCGTGGTGCTGGAGGGTGGCCGCGTGGCCGAGCAGGGCATGCCGGCCGAGCTTCTCGCCGCGAACGGTCTGTTCGCCCGTATGGTGCGCCTGCAGACCGAGAGCGAGGGATGGACGATCTGAGGATGGTTTCGCATGTAAAATAACCCCAGGGGTATTTTTACATCGGCAAGGAGGGCGCCATGGCCGCTGCGCCGTTCATCAGGTCGGTCGGCATCCGCTGGGATCTTGTTCATGCGGATGGTTATCTGAGGCGCATGCCCGCCCTCGCGGCGCTGGGGGAGGAGCCGCTCGCCCTTACCGGCAACGTGACGTTCTTTGTGGGCGAGAATGGCTCGGGCAAATCGACGCTGCTCGAGGCCATGGCGGTGGCCTACGGCCTCAACCCCGAGGGCGGCACCGCCAACTACGCGTTCCGCACGCACGACTCCCATTCGGCGCTGCATGAGGGTATCGAGATGATGCGCGGGCCGCTGCGCCCGTGGAGCACGTTCTTCCTACGCGCCGAGAGCTTCTACAACGTGGCGAGCAAGGCGGGGGACTACTGCCAGGCCTATCACAATCCCGCCACGGGGCGGCGCGCGCAGCTGCACGAGATGAGCCACGGCGAGGCGTTCCTCGGCTTCATCCAGGACTGTTCGAAGGAGAACGGCCTGTACTTCCTCGATGAGCCCGAGGCGGCTCTCTCGCCGTCGCGCCAGCTGACGCTGCTCTACGAGATGCACCAGCTCGCCGAGCACGGCAGCCAGCTCATCGTGGCGTCGCATTCGCCGATCCTTCTGGGCTTGCCGGGAGCGCAGATCGTCTCCTTCGACGGCGATCGGCTGCAAACCATCACCTACGAGGAGACGGAGAGCTATCAGGTGACGAAGCTCTTCATCGACGATCGGGACGACCTGCTGCGCCGGTTGCTGGCGTGATGGGTTGATTGGGGACGTGTTCCTTTCAACCCATTTTGTAAAATAACCCCTGGGGTAATTTTACATGGGGGAGGTGCCATGGGGCGCACGCTGTATATAGATGCCGATGCCTGCCCGGTCACGCGGGAGGCGCTCGCCTGCGCTCGCCGCGCTCGCACGCCCGTCGTCATCGTCGGCAACACAACGCAGAACCTCGCGCGGCACATCCGCTCCACCGACCCGCGCGACGCTGCGCACGCCCGGGGGCGCGACGCAGCGCACGGCGGCTTCTGGGTGGATGTGCTCGACGTCTCCATCGGGGCGGATAGCGCCGACTTCGCCATCGTCGAGCGCCTGCAGCCGGGAGACGTGGTGGTCACACAGGATATCGGCCTGGCGAGCATGGCGCTCGGACGCGGGGCGGCGGCCATCGGCGTGCGCGGCAGGGTGTACACGAAGGCGACGATCGACATGGACCTCCTCATCAGCCACGAGGAGAAGAAGGTGCGCCGCGCAGGCGGGCGCACGCGCGGCCCGGCCGCCTTCACGGGCGAGGATCGCGCGCGGTTCACCCGCAACCTTGAGGAGCTGCTGCGCTGATTCGCCTGAGTCCGCCGGTACCCCAGGAGAAAAATAAAATTGATATAGAACATGTGTTCTATATCTGTTATACTACGTACAAGGTACGAGGACGAGCAAGAGCCGGCACGGAGGTCCCCAATGATACGTGTCGGCGGGTATGCCAGATACCGCCTACGGCAAAGAGGCTGGCTGCACTGGCTCGACTCGGGTGGAGTCGCGCATCCGCTTCCCGGCGCCCGTCAATGCCGGGGCTACAAGTTGGTGGTTAGTTTTTGAACCGACGAGGAAGCGGATGGTATGTCATGGCCAAGGAATCAACTGTTGTAGATGGCGCGTGGGACGAAGGTCGTCACGAGGAACAGAGCATCGTGCTGTTCGAATCGAGCGACGGAGACGTGTCGCTCTCGGTGAGCGTCGAGGACGAGACGGTCTGGCTCACGCAGACGCAGATGTCCGAGCTGTTTGAGCGCAGCATCGCGGTCATATCGCGCCATATCAACAACATATTCGAGGAAAAAGAGCTGGTCAAAGAGGGTAATTTGCATTTTTTGCAAATTGCTTCCTCAACGAGGCCGGTCGCCTTCTACAGCCTCGATGTCATCATTTCCGTGGGTTACCGCGTCAAGTCGCAGCGCGGTGTGGAGTTCCGCAGATGGGCTACGGATGTGCTCAAGCGCTACATCCTGCAGGGCCATGCGGAAAACGATGCGCGCCTGCGGCAGCTGGGGACGGTCGCGCGGATTATCGAGCGCCTGCCCGGAGAACTCGGATCTCAGGAGATTCTCGACATCGTCGAGAGCTACACCGATGCCTATGCGCTGCTCGATGCCTACGATCGCGAGGCCGTGCCGCGTCCGCAGGGCGTCCGTTCAACCTATGTGCTCGATTACGATGAGTGCATGGAGTTGATCGCCCAGATGCGGCCTCGTTTCGGAAGCGATATCTTCGGGCGCGAGAAAGATGACTCCTTCCGAAGCAGCATCGCCGCAATCTACCAGTCATACGGAGGCGAGGAACTGTATCCCTCGCTTGAGGAGAAGGCAGCGAATTTGCTGTACTTCATCATCAAGAACCATTCGTTCGTGGACGGCAACAAGCGCATCGCGTGCAGCCTGTTTCTGTATTTCCTCGACCGGAATAATGGCCTGTTCCGGGGCATCGAAAAGCGCGTGTCCGATAACACGCTCGTGGCGATGGCGCTCATGATCGCGGAGTCGCGTCCCGAGGAGAAGGAGACGATGGTCGCGCTCGTGATGAACTTTCTTGCATGACCTTGGGGTCGCACGGCACGCGAAGTGCACGTGGGCGCGGTGCGCGAACACCGGGGCGGCCGCCGCTGATGTTCGCGCGCCGTGAACGCTCGACGTTTAGATGCTGCTATTGAGATGCTGCCGTGGTATGAGACCGCCTCCCGTCACCCGGCGCGCGATGGTGGCTACCCGAGCAGCATATCGGCGAGCATGGCGCCGCCGTATCCCAGGAAGGCTCCGATCGCCGCGGTGATCAACACCTTCCCGACGGTGCGCACGATCTTCAGCCAGCGGGGGATGAGGCGCTCGCGCCGGCGCTTCTTGGTGTCGCGAACGATGTCCTCGCCGTTCCAGAACGAAAGGATCTCGTGGTAGGTGATGAGGTCGTTCCGCTTCTTGATGCGGTCGATCCAGCAGGCGGCGAACATCGCGATGCCCCAGAGCACGAGGGCGAGCACGAACGTCGGCACGGTCTGCTCGATCGGCCAGTCCCAGGCGAAGGTCTGCACGCATATCCAGATCACGGCAAGGAGCATGAGCGCAAGGAAGCCGAGCATGACGTAGCTCAAGCGCTTCATGGTGCGGACTTCGGTGTCGATCGTTTCGGTCATGGTTTCCACGTCTCCTTTGATGAGGGAGTCCACGGTCACGCCGAAGATCTCGGAAAGGAGGATGAGGCTCTGAACGTCGGGGTACGTCTTGTCGTTTTCCCATGAGCTGATGGTCTGGCGGCTCACGTACACGCGCGCCGCGAGGTCGTCCTGCGACATCCCCGCGCCCGTGCGCTCATCGCGTATGCGCTTCCCGACCTCCATGCTGCGCCTACCTCCTCCCAAGGTGTGTCGGCGTGGCCCTTACGGCTTCGACCATGCCATGACGCGCCGCATCGTACCATTAAATGGGGCGGACAGGCGTCCTCGCAGGCGCGCAACGCGTTGTCGGGAGTTCTTTACATGGCGTTTGAGCTGGGGCGATGCGTCCTAGACGAGCAGCATATGCGACGGCGGCCGTCGCCTGGTGGCTGCGTCGACGGCAGTGAGGGAACCTGTTTCGGGGCGCGCTACGCCGCCTCGCCCTGCCGCTTCCGCCCCGCTCCCCGCGCGACGAGCGCGAGCACGATCGCGGCAAGGCCCAAGATGGCTGCGGCGATGAGCCCGAGGCCGGGGGAGAGCGTGGTGTCGAGCCCGGCGACGCCGCGCCCCACCGCCCACGGGTTGCCCTGGGCGACCGAGCGCACGATGAGGAAGAGCTGCCAGCTCACGGTGGAGCAGAGGATGGTGACGATGAGCGCGTCGGCGGCGGCGAGCGCGCCCGCGAGCACGCAACGCCATGCGCGGTGCCCGCGCGCAAGGTCGTAGCCGGCCAGGATGACAGCACCCGCGCATACCGCGACATGGGTGGCGCTCAGCACGAAGAAGATGCTCGCAAGGGAACCGTGCGCGACGCTTTGCAGGAACGCGACGATCTGCGCGACGCGCCCGGATGCACCGGGGAAGGCGTCGAGCGAGTCCGTTATCTGGAGCAGCGTGCTCGCGACCTCGCCGGCCGTGTGCGGCATCGTGGCCAAGGGCAGCTCGACGCCGAAGATGCCGACGGTGCCGAACAGGGCGAGCGCTCCGGCGACGATGGCGCACACGGCCGACCAAGTTCCCGCGCCGTGAACCAGCTTCTGCATGAAGACCGCTCCTTCCCGTCCACCATTACGCTTGGACGGGCGTGGCAGGAGCCGCGGATCCCGCCCCCGTCAGCCCGCGCCGGCGAGCCTACGACTTCGTCTCCATGCGGGCGTGGCACTTGGGGCAGGTGACGATGATCTTGCCCTTGCCCTTGGGAACGGAGAGCATGGCGCCGCAGTTCGGGCACTTGAGGAAGGCCTTCGTCTTGCGCTCCTTCCACATCTTCTTCGCGGTGCGGGCTTGGCGCTTCAAATCGCCGGTCGCGGCGGAACCCGCGCCCCCGCTCCGCGGACGGCTCCCGGTGCCCGGCGAGCCCTTGAAGCGGTCGCCGATCACGGGGATGCGCGCGACGAGCCGGTGGAAGGCCTCGTTTTCGGCCCGGCGCTGCTCGAAGTTCTTGGAGAAGGCGCGCACGAGGCCGAGCACGATGATGAGCAGGGCGATGACGGAGAGGGTGCGGAGCGAGAAGATCGTGCCGATGAGCGTGAGCACGACGCCGATCGCTCCGAGCGCGGTGGTGAGGTCGTCGACGCCGTAGCGTCCCTTCATGAAGTCCTGCATGGCGATGAATCCTTTCAGCAGCGTGATGGCGCGCAAAGCGCCCGCGCATCGCGTGCGGGATGCGCGGGCTCGTTTCGTATGCACCTGTTGTACCCAGATGCGCCGCCGCTATCCAAGGCGGTTCATCTGCTCCATTCGCTGCCGCCGCGCCACGGGCTACCGTGCGAGCTTATCGATGATCTGCGCGATCTCCTCGAGCTTGGCGTCCTTCTCCGCATCGGTCCCGCTCTCCGCGGCCGTGCGCACGCAGTGCTCCACGTGCGCCTTGAGCACGTCGGCGTTCACGCGGGCGAGCAGCGATTCGGTGGCCATGAGCTGCGTGGATATGTCGATGCAGTAGCGGTCTTCCTCCACCATGCGCATGATGCCGTCGATCTGGCCGCGCGCGGTCTTGAGCAGGCGGAGCACCTGGGTGCGGTCGGCCTGCATGCTTAGGCCGCCTCGACGGAGAGCGCCTTGAAGCCGGCGGCCTCGACGGCGGCCATGAGCTCGCTCGGCGCGACCTCGCCCGTGCAGGTGACCTCAACGGTGTTCGTGTCGTGGTCGGCGTCGGCGTCCGCCACGCCCGCGACCTTCATGAGCTCGGTCTCGACGCTCGCCTCGCAGTGTCCGCAGTGGAGGCCCTCGGTCTTGATGATGTAGTCCATGATTTCACCTTTCTCTTGATGATGCGTTTCCCGGCGCCGTGCCGGGCGCCTATCCTTCCGCGAGGACGCGGTCGGTTACCTTGGGTTTGAAGCCGCGCAGGCGCAGGGCGTTCGCGACGACGCAGATGCTCGACAGGCTCATGGCGGCGGCGCCGAACATGGGCGAGAGCTGCCAGCCCAGCAGCGGGTAGAACACGCCGGCCGCGAGCGGGATGCCGCAGGCGTTGTAGAAGAGCGCCCAGAACAGGTCCTGCTTGATGTTGCGGATGACCGCGCGCGAGAGCTCGATGGCGCGCGCCACGTCCGTGAGGTCGCTGCGCATGAGCACGACGTCCGCACCCTCCTTGGCGATGTCCGCGCCGGTGCCGATGGCGAGGCCCACGTCAGCGCGGGCGAGGGCGGGGGAGTCGTTGATGCCGTCGCCCACCATGGCCACGCACGCGCCGCCGTCCTGCAGCTCGCGCACGTGACGCTCCTTGTCGGCGGGCATGACGTCGGCGATGACGCTTTGGGCGTCCAGCTCCACCTCGCGCGCGATGGCCTCGGCGGTGAGGCGGTTGTCGCCCGTGAGCATCACGGTCTTCACACCGAGCGCGCCGAGCGCGCGGATGGCGGCGGCGCTCGTGGGCTTCACCTCGTCGGCGACGGCGATGGTGCCGGCGAGCGCGCCGTTACGGGCGAAGAAGAGCGGCGTCTTGCCCTCCCGCGCGAAGCGCTCGACCTCCGCCGCGGGCACCTCGATGCCGAGCTCGGCCATGAGCTGCGCGTTGCCGGCGGCGATCACGCTTGCGCCCTCGCGCGCCGTCACGCCGCGACCGGGTACCGCCTGGAAGTCCTCGACCGTGCGCGCGACGATGCCCAGCTCGTCGGCGCGGGCCATGATGGCCTCGGCGAGCGGGTGCTCGCTGCGCTTCTCGAGCGCGGCGGCGAGCTTCATGAGCGCCTTCTCGCTCATGGCGGGCGCGCCGTCCGCGCGCGTCGCGGGGATCACGTCGGTCACGGCGGGCGCGCCCTTCGTGACGGTGCCGGTCTTGTCGAGCACGACGGTGTCGACCTTGTGCAGGGTCTCGAGGGCCTCTGCGCTCTTGAAGAGCACGCCAAGCTCCGCGCCCTTGCCGGTGCCCACCATGATGGCGACGGGCGTGGCGAGGCCGAGCGCGCACGGGCAGCTGATGACCACGACGGCGACGCCCGCGGTGAGCGCCTCGCTCACGGTGCCGCCCGCGATGAGCCAGACGATGAACGTGACCGCCGCGATGCCGAGCACCACGGGCACGAACACGCCGGCGACCTTGTCGGCCAGGCGCGCGATGGGCGCCTTCGTGGCGTTCGCGTCCTCCACGAGCTGGATGATTTTGGCGAGCGCCGTGTCCGCCCCCACGCGCGTGGCGCGGAAGGTGAACGAGCCCGTGCGGTTCACGGTCGCGGCGTTCACCGTGTCGCCCGGCTCCTTCTCCACGGGGATGGACTCGCCGGTGAGCGCGCTCTCGTCCACGGCGGAGGAGCCCTCGAGCACGACGCCGTCCACGGGGATGGACTCGCCCGGGCGCACGACGACGGTGTCGCCGAGCTGGATGGCCTCGACGGGCACGGTCTCCTCGGTGCCGTCGGCCGTAAGGCGATGGGCGGTCTTGGGCGCGAGGTCGATGAGCTTCTCGATGGCGCCGCCGGTCTTGGACTTGCTGCGCGTCTCGAGGTACTTGCCCACGGTGACGAGCGTGAGGATGGTGCCGGCGCTCTCGAGGAAGAGATTGTTCATGGCCATGTGGTGCGCCGCCATGGTGTCGCCGACGGCGAGGTCGGCCGCCATGACGAACATCGCGTACACCGACCAGCCCACGCTCGCCGCGGAGCCGATCGCGATGAGCGCATCCATGGTGGGCGCCCCGTGCAGCATGGACTTGAACCCGCTCTCAAAGTACGCGCGGTTCACGTAGGCGATGGGCAGGGTGAGCACGAGCTCCGTGAGGGCGAGCGTCATGGAGTAGTCCGCGTTGGTGAAGATGCCGGGAAGCGGCCAGCCGAGCATGTGCCCCATGCCGATGTAGAAGAGCGGGATCCAGAACACGAAGGACGTGATGAGGCGCGTGCGCATGGAGCGCGCCGTGGCCTCGAGCTTCTTCGTGGGGGATTCCAGGCGCGCGGGGCGGGCGGTCGCGGCCTGAGCGGCTCCGGCGCCGCCTTCCGCCTGCACGACGGGCGCGGCAGAGTAGCCCGCGCGATCCACGGCGGCGCAGATGTCCGCATCGGAGAGCTCCTGCTCGTCGAAGTCGACGGTCATGGAGCCCGAGAGCAGGTTCACCGAGACGTCCTCGACGCCGGGGAGGTTGCACACCGCCTTCTCCACATGGGCCTGGCACGCCGCGCAGGTCATGCCGCCCACGTCGAACGTTTCATGTGCCATATCCGCATCCTTTCCGACCCACGCGGGGTGGGTTCAGTGAGTCATCGTCGCTTTGGTTCAGTCTATACCCCCGGGGGGTGGGGGTATACCTGCGGCACGAGAAGAACGAAAAAAGGTTGCCCATAGCTAACTTGTATGGCATAGTGACTGCATCAATGAGAGCCGCGAAGGGCGCGCGGAGCCGTTGCCCCGCCGCCCCGTCCCAGCGAGGAGCCCCCATGTCTGCCAAGGTGCGCGTCTGCAAGAAATGCTCCGGCATCAAGCCGGGCGACCTCAAGGGGGTCATCGCGAAGGAAGACCGCGCGAGCGGGTGCTTCGGCGCCTGCCGCAAGAAGCATCCCGAGCTCAAGGGCAAGGTCTACGTGCGCGCCGCGGGCAAGGTCATCACGGCGGATTCCAAGAAGAAGCTCCTGAAAGCGCTCGCCGGGATCGCGTAGCGCGCCGTAGGCCGCCGCTCGCCCCGCCGCCGTTCGCCACGCGCGCGGGTCTCAGGCAGCCTGTTCGTCGCTCGCCGCCCGTCCCGCCGTCGCTCGTCATCGCCCCGCAGCCCGCCCCGCCGCCACCCGCCGCTCGCCGTCGCCGGACGGTCGAACGCCCGATTGTTGCACCCCCACCGTATAATCGAGGCAGGGAATACGGCGGCGCGGCGTGAGCGCGCGACGCCCCGGTGTCGGGCTGCTTTCAGGAGGCGACCTATGGCGTATACGATCTACAACTTCCTCAACAACGACGATGTGAAGGTGCTGCACCAAGCCGGTCAGTACCAGGTGATCCAGTGGGATCGCGACCTCTCCGTCGCGCCGTGGAGCGCGCAGGAGGCGTGGTTCGCCTCGCAGATGGACGTGCGCCGGCGCCAACTCGTCGCGACGCTCGACGGGCACACGGGCGTCACGCTCCAGGCGGGCGCCATGCAGTGGACGGTGGGCTCCGTGCAGGCATCGACCGGCGTGAAGGGCGTGGGCGACCTGCTCGGCAAGGCGGTGCGCGGCGCCGTGAGCCAGGACTCCATCATCAAGCCGGAGTACACAGGCACGGGCATGCTCGTGTGCGAGCCCACCTGGCGCCACCTGCTCATCCTCGACCTGTCCCAGTGGGGCGGCTCCGTGGTGCTCAACGACGGCCTCTTCCTCGCGTGCGATAGCACCCTCCACCACGACCTGCAGCGCCGCTCGAACATGTCATCGGCGCTCGCCGGCAACGAGGGCCTTTTCAACCTGCGCCTCGACGGGCAGGGCTTCGCGGTGCTCGAGTCGCCGTGCCCCCAGACGGAAGTCATCTACATCGACCTCACGAACGACGAGGTGAAGATCGACGGGAACTACGCGCTCGCCTGGACGAGCGGGCT
Organism: [Collinsella] massiliensis; assembly: GCF_002161605.1. Taxonomy (NCBI): domain Bacteria; kingdom Bacillati; phylum Actinomycetota; class Coriobacteriia; order Coriobacteriales; family Coriobacteriaceae; genus Enorma; species [Collinsella] massiliensis. The sequence goes on from NZ_NFIE01000008.1 coordinate 63,232, forward strand.
CACCTTCACGGTGGAGCGCTCGGGCAAGTCGCTCATCGGCTCGGCCGTGGGCGGCGAGGGCCTCGTGAACGTGTACCGCGGCACTGGGCGCATCATGATGGCGCCCATGCAGGCGGCGACGAGCTGGAACACGAACGCCGCGAACCCGACGAGCTAGGCGGGGCGGAGCGGCCTGGCGGGCGCGCGCCGTGCCGGAACGTGAGCGCGCCGCCCGCCCACATCGTCGCGCACGGGACGGCGCCCTCCGGGTATCATGCTTGCAATATCGGTTTCATCGAGAGGGGCGCTCATGGCGGTCGAGGAGCTCAAGCACATGGTCGATGCGGCGGAAGGCCGCGAAGCGGTGGACATTCTGTTCACGAACGCGCAGATCGTCGACGTGTACGCGCTGCGCGTGGTGCCCGGGCGCGTCGCGGTGAAGGACGGCGTGATCGTGGGCGTGCTCTTCGACCCACGCGACGCCGACGTGCCCGACCCCGCGGCCGCCCAGGTCATAGACCTCGGCGGGCGCTTCCTCTCGCCCGGCTTCATCGACGGCCACCTGCACATCGAGTCCTCGAACGTGCGCCCCTCGGAATACGCGCGCATGGCGCTCGCCCGCGGCACCACCTGCGCCATCGCCGATAGCCACGAGATCGCCAACGTCTGCGGGCTGGACGGCCTCTCCTTCATGATCGAGGACGCGCGCCGCAGCCCGCTCGATATCAAGTTCATGATGCCGTCGTGCGTGCCGGCGCTGCCCGACGAGCAGGCCGGCGCCAGCATCACGGCTGCGGACATGCAGGCGTTCATGGCCGAGCATCCCGGGGAGATCTTCGGCCTGGGCGAGATGATGAACTACCCGGGCGTCGAGGCGGCGGATGCCGAGACCCTCGCGCGCATCGACGCGGCGCGCGCGACCGTCTCGGGGCTCGTGGACGGCCACGCCCCGCTCGTTGCGGGCAACGACCTCAACGCCTACACCGCCTCGGGCGTCATCGCCGACCACGAGTGCACGAACGTGGACGAGGCGCTCGACAAGCTGTCGCGCGGCATGTACATCATGCTGCGCGAGGGCACATGCAGCCACGACCTCGAGGCGCTCGCGCCCCTCGTGGTGGACGACCCGCGCCGCGCGCGCCGCTGCTGCTTCGCCACGGACGACCGCGCGCCGTCGGACGCCCTCGCGATCGGCATGATCGACAACGCCTGCCGCGTGGCGATCGCCTCCGGGATCGACGAGCTCACCGCCATCGCCATGGGCACGCTCTCCACGGCCGAGTGCTTCAGGCTCGACCACGGGCACGCGCCCGCCTGCGAGCGGCGCGGCACCATCGCGCCGGGCAAGCGCGCCGACCTGCTCGTCCTCGACGACCTTTCCTTCACGCGCCCGCCGCGCGCGGTGTACTCCGCCGGCGAGCTCGTCGCGCGGGACGGTGCCTTCGTGGGCGAGGTCGCCCCGGCGAGCGCGCGCGTCGAGGAGCTCGAGGCGCTGCTGCGCGGCTCGGTGCGCCTGCCCGAGCTCTCGGCTGAGGTGTTTGACTACCCCTTCGTCCCCGGCAGCGCGGTCATCGACGTCATCCCCGGCAACGCCATCACGGGCGCGGCCTACCCGGACTCCGCCGAGGGGCTCCGCCGCATCATGCTCATCGAGCGCCACGGGCGCGGGGTCGCCGCGCAGGAGGCAGGTGCCGACGGCGACGCCCCGGCGGGCACGGGACTCGTGGGGAAGCACATCGGCCGCGGCTGGCTGCGCGGGTTCACGATCGCAGGCGGCGCCATCGCCTCGACGATCGGGCACGATTCGCACAACGTCTGCGTCGTGGGCGACAACCCGCGCGATATGTACGAGGCGGTGCGCCATGTCGGCCAGGGCGGCTTCGTGCTCGTGCGCGACGGGAGCGTCGTTGCCCGGCTCGACCTGCCGCTCGGCGGCCTCATGAGCGACAAGCCCGCCGACGAGGTGGCGCGCGAGCACGACGAATTCATCGCCGCCGGCTGCGCCGCCGGCATCGAGCCGCCGCTCGACCCGCTCATGGGCATGATCTTCCTGCCCCTGCCCGTCATCCCTACGCTGCGCATCCGCCCCGAGGGCGTGTTCGACGTGCGCACGATGAGCTATGCCGTCTGACGACGCACGGGGGAATGGGTTGGTTGGGGACGTGTTCCTTTCAACCCATTCGCTGGCGGACGACCTCGGCCGATTCCAACCCCTCCCGAATGGGTTGAAAGGAACACGTCCCCAACCAACCCATATTTCCAAATCATGGGTTGAAAGGAACACGTCCCCAGCCAACCCATCCGAGCCTCCGGATGCCGCGCTGCGCGTCTCGATCGTGCTGCTCGACGGCATGTGGTCGTTCGACGTGGCAGCCCCCATGCAGGTGTTCGGCGGCGTGATCGCCCCCGACGGCACCGAGCCCTGCCGGCTGAGCACGGTGGGCCTCGGAGAGGTCGCCCGCCTCGACCACGGCATGTTCGTCGAGACCTGCCCGCTCGAGCGCTATCGCGAGCGCCCCGACATCGTGGTCGTCCCGGGCTTCTCCAATCCCTTCCAGATCGAGGCGGACGCGCGCCCGCTCCCGGTGGATGATGCCCAAGCAGCGCGCCCGGCGCCCGACGCGCTCCTTACCTGGCTGCGCGCGCAGCACGAGCGCGGCGCGGAGCTCGTGGCGCTGGGCACGGGTACGTTCGTCCTGGGCTGGGCGGGCCTGCTCGACGGCTGCTTTTGCACCACCCACGGCGCCTATGCCGACGGCCTCGCCCGCCAGGTGCCCGCCGCGCGCATCGATGCCTCCCGCCTCATCGCCCACGACAAGGAGCGCCGCATCTGGACGTCGGCTGGCGGCGCCTCGTGCGTCGACGTCTGCCTCACGGCCTTCGCTGCGCAAGCGGGGATGGGGACGGTCGGCCGCGTCGAGCGCATCATGAACCTCGCCGCCGCGCGCCCGGCGGATGCCGAGCAGGACACCGTGCGTGCGCCCATCGCCGGTGCGGGCGTCGCGGGCGACCTGAGCGTTCGGCGCGTGGAGGGCACCGTGCGCCAGAGCCTGAGCCAGTCGTGGACCACCGAGCAGATGGCGTGGTACGCGGGCATGTCGGTCCGGACGTTCCAGCGGCATTTCAAGGCGCAGATGGGCATGACCCCGAGCCGCTGGCTCGTCCGCGAGCGCGTGCGCGCAGCCTGCGAGCTGCTCGAGCTCACGGACCTCTCCATCGAGGTCATCGCCGCGCGGGTGGGGCTCTGCGATGCCGCCGCGCTCCGACGCGGCTTCTCGGCGATGCTCGGCACCTCCCCGAGCGCGTATCGCGCGCAGTTCCGGCGCACCGCTGCGGCCACCTCGGGCTAAGCGCGCCAGAAAAAAGACCCGCCGGCATCCCAGCGGGTCTTCCATGGGTTTGCATGTAGCCGCCACGCGGCAGCCGCGCGCTCTTACGCGTACAGCGCGGGGCGCTCCGGCAGCGAGATCTCGACGCGCCCGCCGTTGTGCAGGCTCTCGAGCATCGCGTCCGCGGCGACGTTCGCCACGTAGCCGTCCCAGGCGGTCGCCATCTGGCCGCTCGGCTCCTCGCCGCGCTCCACGCGGTTCAGGAAGGCGCGCATCTCCTTGTCGTACGCGTCGAGGAAGCGAGCGAACCAGTCGCTCGAGATGGAGTGGTAGATGCGCTCGGCCTGGCGCACCTCGGGCGTGGCGACGTCCGGCAGGCTCACGGTGCCCGACTCGCCCACGAGGCGGCACTGGATGTCGTAGCCGTACTGGCAGTTCACGTTGGCCTCGACGGTCACGATCGCGCCATGCTGGAACTCGATGATCGCGATCTGCGGCTCGCGCAGGTTCTCCGCGCCGTTGGGGTTCAGGCGGTTCTGGCGGGCGCACTTGATCTCGACCGCCTTGTAGTCGTCGTCGAAGAGGTAGTGCAGGATGTCGCACTCATGGATGAGGGTGTCGTTAACCACGTTGTCCGTGCGGTAGTAGGAGGTCGCCGCCTGGGCGTTGAAGTGGCGGCAGTCGCCGCAGAGCAGCTCGCCGATCTGCTTGGAGTCGATGATCTCCTTCATCTGCTCGTAGCCGGTGTCGTAGCGGCGGTTGAAGCCCACCTGCACGAGCTTCTTGCCGGCCTTCACCTCGGCTTCGACGACCTTCCAGGAATCGGCGCCGTCGATGGTCATGGGCTTCTCGGTGAAGACGGGCTTGCCCGCCTCGATGCACGCGAGCAGGGGCTCCAGGTGCGCGTCGTTGCGGCTCGCCATCACCACGGCGTCCACCTCGGGCGCGTGGATGAGCTCGTCGGCGGAATCGCAGATCTTGGCGTCGAGGCCGAAGTCCGCGACCGCCTTCTCGGCTGCCGCGCGATTGAGGTCGTAGATGGCGACGATGTGCGCGTTGCCCATGCGGTTCGCGATGCGATCGATGTGGTCGCGGCCCATCTGGCCGCATCCGATGAATCCAATGTTGACCATGGTCTGTTCCTTTCCCTGGAAAATGGTTACCGATTGATTGCCCCGTGCGCCTACTGGCCGGTCTTGGTGATGCCGATGAGGATGCCGCCGATGGCTATGAGCACCATGCCCGCGATGACGAAGCGCATCTCCTTGGGCGTCTTCTTCTCGTGCAGGATGAAGAGGCCGCCGAGCGTCGAGAAGATGACATTCATCTGCGAGAGCGTCCAGCCCACGGCGACGCCGTTCATCTGGTTGGAGAACATGACGGTGATGTTCGCGATGGCGAAGAGCACGCCGGTCGCCATGTTCTGCCAGCTCTTCTTGCCGAATACGCCCTCCACGGGGTCGCCTGCGCCGCGGGGCGCGAGCTTCTTGCACATGAAGAACGCGAGCACGGTCGTGGAGATGAACATGAAGAGCGCCTGCGGGAAGATGAGGTCCATGCTATCGACGGAGAAGAAGCGCGCCGCGGTGGCGTAGGCGACGAAGCCCGCCGACGAGATGACGGTGATGATGATGCCCTTGGTGATGTCCGAGGACGAGGTGCTGGACTGCGCGTCGCCGGACTTCTCCTGCCAGGCGCTGAGCGCGACGCCCACGATGATGAGGGCGATGGCGCCGAAGCCGAGGATGAGCTGCCAGGTCTGCGGCCACTCGTTGAACGCGAACGCGCCGATGATGGCCGTGAAGGCGAGCTGCAGGCCGCTGGAGAGCGGCATGGCGCGCGAGACGCCCAGGTAGTCGAAGGACTTGATCTGTAGGATCTGGGCGATGCTCCACGGGATGCCGTTGATGGCGGCCGCCGCGACGAGCGTGCCCGACCAATTGATGGGATGGATGAAGGCGATGACGATGCCGAACAGCAGCGTCGTGAGCACCATGCCCATCTGCTTGTTCGCGGTGTTGCCACCCACCTTCTGCATGACGATCCCCTGGAAGCCCCAACCGAGGGCAGGGATCAGGCCGAATAAGATAGAACCCATAGTGCCTCCTGGTTCCTGTTTGCGCGCCCGCGTCGGGGCGCGATGTCACAGCAGTTCCAGTGTATGGTTGCGGCTTCAGCACATACATTCAAACAACGACATTGTTCGTGCGTATTACGACAAAATCGGATGGGTTGGATGGGTTGGTTGGGGACGTGTTCCTTTCAACCCGTTCGCCGGCGGGCGATTCCGACCGACCCAACCCCTCCCGAATGGGTTGAAAGGAACACGTCCCCAACCAACCCATCCCCGCGATGGTGGGGCGCTACAATGGTGGGAGCGCGGGAAGCGCGGGCCGCCGCCGGCGGATCTGTGGGCGCCCGGCGAGCGGGCGGTATCGAAAGGAGCTCCCTTGATCAAGCTCATCGCATCGGATATGGACGGCACGCTGCTCAACGAGAACGGCGAGGTGCCGCCCGAGACGTTCGACCTCATCCTCGCCCTGCGCGAGAAGGGCATTCACTTCGCGGCCTCATCGGGTCGCCGCTTCGACCGCCTGTGCATGTTCTTCGAGCCGGTGCGCGACCAGATGGATTTCGTGGCCGCCAACGGCGCGCAGGTGTACGCGGGCGGCGAGCTCGTCGACCGCGAGGTGTTCTCGCACCTGGGCATCAAGCGCCTCGCCAAGACGGTGGGCATGTTCGAGCACCTGCACCTTGCGCTGTTCGACCGCACCAAGTCGTTCCTGCTCGACGACGAGGACAAGTTCGTGCGCGAGTGCGACAAGGACCTGCCGAACATCGAGCGCATCTGGTACCTGCCCACGCCCGATGTGAACATCATCAAGGCGTCGATCTACTGCGACGACGGCCACGTGATGGACTACGCCTACGCGCTCTCGCGCGAGTTGGGCGACGAGTTCATCTTCGCGCCGTCCGGCAGCGCATGGGTCGACCCCATCCAGCGCGGCGTGTCCAAGGCGACGGGCATCCAGCAGGTCATGGCGCGCTACGGCATCAAGCGCGAGGAGGTCATGGCGTTCGGCGACTCCATGAACGACTACGAGATCATCCGCTTCGCGGGCGTGGGCTGCGCGATGGCGAACGCGCGTCCCGCGCTGCGGGCCGTGGCCGACCGCGTGGTGGGTTACAACCACGAGCAGGCGGTGCAGCAGGAGATGCGCAAGCTGCTGGAGCAGTCGGCGTAGCCCAATGCGCTGTGCCTAGTCGGGCTGGCAGGAGAGGCCGCGCTCGCCCGCGACGAGGTGGATGACGCGCGCTCCGAGGAGCTCGGCGTCCACGCGGTCGTGGGTGGCGATGATGACGATCCGGTTTCGTTCACGGGAGCGCACGAGCATGGCCGCACGTTCCCGCGCCGTTGCGTCGAGGCCGGTGAACGGCTCGTCGAGCAAGAGGATCCCGTGCGGCGCGAGAAGCGCGCGGGCAAGGGCGATGCGTCGCCGCTCGCCGCCCGAGCACGTGGAGGCAGGGGAGAGCAGGCGCTCGCCCAAGCCGAGCTCACGGAGTAGCTCCGGCGCCGCGTCCCAGGCGGCGGTTCCGGGCGTAAGCGGAAGCCGCGCGTTGGCGAGCGCGCTCGCCTGGTCGGCCAGGCGGTCATCCTGGAACGCCATGGAGACGGCGGGAAGGGGCTCGCGGTCGCATGCGTCGCCCATGACGAGCGACCCCGCGTCCGCGTGCTCGAGCCCGGCGACGATGCGCATGAGCGTGGTCTTGCCCGCGCCCGACGGCGCCATGAGGCAGAGGGCCTCGCCCGGGCGCGCGGCAAGCGAGACATCGCGCAGCACGCGGTGCCCCGCGAACGACTTCTCGATCCCGTCAAGCGCAAGCGGCGCCGCGGCCGTCCCCGCCGCCGGCGAGGTCGCAGCCGCCGTCTGGGGGCTCGCCTGCGCATCATCCGCGGAAGCCGGCGCGCCCGCATCCACGCGCTCGAGTGCGGGGGCGTGGCCGGCCGCCCCGCAGGCGATGGGCTCCACCGCGTGCAGCGCCGCCCGCACCAGCGCCGTAGAGGCCGCGCTCACTGCCACGACGGCGAGCGTGACGGCGAACAGCTCGGTCGTGTCGAAATAGACCTTCGCGTCGTAGATGGCCTCGCCGAGCGAGCCGTTCGGGATGCCGATGACCTCGGCCGCCACGCCCGCCTTCCATGCCATGCCCATGCCGGCGCCCAGCGCGGCGCTCAGGTACGGGAAGAGCCGGGGCATGACGAGGTAGCGCAGCCTGCGCGGCGCGGGTATGCGGAAGAGGGCGGCCATCTCGTCGAGCGACCGGTCGGTCGCGCGGAGCCCGGCGAGGGTGTTCTCGTACACGATGGGCAGCACCACGAGCAGCACGACGAGCACGGCGAGGTTGGCGGCGCGCAGCCAGATGAGCGCGAGCACGGTGATCGAGGCCACGGGCACGCTCTTCGCAAGCGAGATGAGCGGCGCGATGAGCCCCTCCACCACGCGCCAGCGCGCGGCCGCGAGCGCGCCGAGCGTCCCGAGCAGGGCGCCGAGCGCGAACCCGCCCGCGATGCGCGCGAGCGAGAACCCGATGCGCTCCCAGAACACCGCCTGCGGCAGGAGCTCGCCCAGGCGCAGGAGCACCGCGACGGGGGAGGGCAGCAGCAAGGGGCTGCCCAGCGCCATGGAGCCGAGCTGCCAGACGATGATCCAGAAGAGGACGGCACCCGCCGCCAACCGGTTTCCCGGCGCGCTCGGGTGCCGTCGCGTCTCGACGCGAGGTCGCGGCATGGGCGGTTTACTCCTCGTAGTAGAAGTCGTCGCTCGGCATTTCGCCGCCCACGGACTGCGGGTCGGCGTCGTAGAGGGTCTTGAGGTAGCCCTCGAGCGCCTCGCGCATCTCGCTATCGGTCACGCACACGATGTGGCAGTAGGGGATGGCCTTCTCGGCGATCTGCGCCTTGACGATGCCCGCCGCCTCGATGAGCTTCGCGGCCTCCGCGTGGTTATCGTTCACGAATGCGACGGAGGAGGGGTAGGCGTCGAGCAGCTCGTCGATCGCGCCGGGGTACTCGTCCACGAAGGAGCGGCGCGCCACGGCGACACCGGTGATGAGCTGGGAGTTGTCGCCGTTGGCCGCGGTGGTGTCGTCCCACACGTCGGTGAGGTCGAGCGCGATGCGCGCGCCCTTGACCTGCTCGATTGCGCTCGTGGCGAAGGGCTGCGGCAGCATGCACACGATGCTCGGGTCCGACTGGAGTGCGGCGAGGCACTCGGAGTGCTCGCTCACCCACTGGATGGTGACGTCCTTATCGGGGTCGATGCCGTTCTCGCGCAGCAGGTACTCGAGGGCGAACTGGGGCGTGGAGCCGCGCCCGGCGGAGTAGATGGTGCGCCCGGCGAGGTCGGAGAAATCGTGGATGGTGTCCTGCGCCTCGACGATGTCGAGGACGCCGAGGGTGTTCACGCAAAGCACCGTGACCTCGCCCTCGGTCTTCTGGTAGAGCGTGGCGGCGAGGTTCGCCGGGACGCAGAGCACGTCGAGGTCGCCCTGGATGAGTTGGGGCGTGAGCTCGTCCGCCGAGCCGGCGAGCGTGAACTCGTAGGTGTTGACGAGCTTGGCGATGTCCGCCGGGTTGTCGTTCTCGGGGAGCTCGACGTTGTTCTGGGCGGCGAGGTCCTTGAGCGCGCCGCAGGCGTCCATGAGGCCGACGAGCCCCATGCCCGTGGGTCCCTGGAGCGTGCCGATGCGAACGGTGGTGGGGTTGGAATCGGTGGGCTGCTTTTCCGAGGACCCGGAGCCCTCGTTGTCGACGATCGTGCCGGCGGAGCAGCCGGCGAGGCCGAGGCCGCCCGCCACGACGGCGAACCCGCTGAGGAGCGAGCGACGGGAGATGGTTATCGGGTGACGAGTGCTTTCCGTGCTACGAGATTGATCATCGTTTTTCATTGAAACCTCCTAAGTTCAATGACGAAGGCGTGCATACCACTATATCAGCGCCACGCCCGCGGCGCGTCCGCCGTTCATGCGCGCTATCTTCTGTGTACCCCGGATGGGGCGTTTCCATGGCGCGGATAGGGAATGCGTTGCCGCGAGGGGGGGCGCGGGGGACGCGATCGCGCGCCCGGCTTGGCGGTGCCGCGCGCGAACGGAAAGCGCGCCCGGGGCGGGTTTCCTCGACCGCTCCGGGCGCGCATGCGGCCCCTTGTGTTGTCGCCTACCTACGCCACCGCGCCGCCCGCCGTCACGCGCAGCGGCATCGTCCACGCGGCGTGGTCGGAATGCAGCAGCTCCTCGGCGCGCTCGGAGAGCGGCTCGCCCAGGAAGCCGTCGTAGCAGGCCTTGACGGCGGGGTTCTCGTGGCTGAAGCGCAGCTCGCTCTGCTCGTCGATGATGCGCAGCGTGCAGCCGCGGTCGGCCGAGAGGTTGATGCCCTCGATGATGGGCTGGCCGCCGCCGCCCACGCAGCCGCCGGGGCAGGCCATGATCTCCACGAAGTCGTACCGCGCCTCGCCGCGCTCGAGCGCCCGGCAGAGGGCGTCGGCGTTCGCGAGCCCGCTCGCCACGGCGATCTTGAGCTGGCGGCCGGGCAGGTCGAACGTCTTCTCGCGCCATCCGCGCTCGGGGCCTTCGTGCCGCACCTCGTGGAAGGCGTCCGCGTCGGGGTTCTCGCCGGTCGCGAAGAAGTACGCCGTGCGCAGTGCCGCCTCCATGACGCCGCCGGTCACGCCGAAGATGTGTCCCGCGCCCGTCGCCACGCCCAAGGGGCGGTCGAACTCCTCCTCCTCGAGCAGATCGACGTTCACGAAGCGCGAGCGCAGCTGGCGCGTGAGCTCGCGCACGGTGAGCACGGCGTCCACGTCCGGCCCCGTGCCGGTGGAGTCCATGCCGGGGTAGGCCGCCTCCATCTTCTTGGCGATGCACGGCATGTAGGACACCACGTAGATGTTCGCGGGGTCGACGCCGAGCAGCTGGGCGTAGTAGGTCTTGGCGAGCGCGCCGAAGATCTGCTGCGGCGACTTGGTGGTGGAGAGCTTGCCGGCGAGCGCGGGGTAGCGGTCCTTCACGAAGCGCACCCAGCCCGGGCAGCACGAGGTGAACATGGGGCCTTCCTCGCCCGCAGCGAGCCGCGCCATGAGCTCGCTCGCCTCCTCCATGATGGTCACGTCGGCGGCGAAGTCCGTGTCGAAGACGTAATCGAAGCCCAGCCGGCGGATGGCGGCGACCATGCGGCCGGGCGTGGGCGCCTTGCCGCCCAGGTCGAGCATCTCCGCCCAGCTCGAGCGCACGGCGGGCGCGACCTGCGCGATGACGACCTTCTCGGGGTCGTTGATGGCCTCGAAGACCCGCTCGGTGTCGTCGCGCTCGTGGAGCGCGCCGGTGGGGCAGTTGGCGATGCACTGGCCGCAGTAGGCGCACTCGTCCTCCGCCACGGCGTCCACGTGCGCGCGGCTGCCGGAGTCGACGAGGTCCCACACGCCGAGCGCCTGCACCTTCTGGCAGGTGGAGACGCAGCGCAGGCAGTTCACGCACTTCTCGGGCTCGCGCACGAGCGGGAAGCGCGCGTCGATGGGCTTCGTCTCGAAGAACGTGGTGTAGGGCACCTCGTGCACGTTCATGCGGTCGGCGAGCGCCTGGAGCTGGCAGGTGCCGTTGCGGAAGCACGTGGGGCAGCGGCGGTCGTGCCGCGAGAGGATGAGCTGCAGGTTCGCGGCGCGCGCCCGGCGCACGCGCGGGGTGTCGGTGTGCACGGCCATGCCGTCGGCGACCTTGTTGTTGCAGGCGGCGACCAGGTGGTCGATGCCCTCCACCTCCACGAGGCACACGCGGCAGGCGCCGATCTCGTTGATCTCGCGCAGGTAGCACAGGGTGGGGATGTCCACGCGGTGCTCGCGCGCGACCTCGAGGATGGTGGCCTCCTCGGGGGCCTCGTAGGCGCAGCCGTCGATCGTGATGGTTACCATGACATCCGTCCCTCCTCATGCAGGATGCCGCAGCCGAAGTGGTCGCAGTTGAGGCACCTGAGCGTTTCCTGGCGGATCTCCTGCTCGGAGAGGCCGTATTCAACAAGGTCGAAGTCGTGCACGCGCTCCTCGACGGGGCGCTCGCCCAGCACGGAGCGGCCGCAGGGCACGCGGTCGTCCAGGCGCGGGTGCGGCAGGTCGATGTCCACGGACACGGCGTGGTGGAAGCCGAGGTAGGTGTCGATGGAACGCGCCGCCTTCTTGCCGTCGGCGATGGCGAGGATCACGGTTGCAGGCCCGCGCATGCAGTCGCCGCCGCTGAAGATGCCCGGGTGCCCGGGGACGGCGAGCTCCTCGTCCACGTCGAACTGCTTCCAGCTCGTGGGGAGGCCGGCCTCGGCGAAGTAATCGGACTGGATGTCCTGGCCGATGGCGACGATGACCACCTGGCAGGGGAACTCGTGCGCCGGGCGCTCGGCCTCGACGGGCGCGGGGCGGCCGCGCTTCACCGGGCCGATGATCTGCGGCTGGGCCTTGAGGGCGCGCACGTGGCCCGCTTCGTCCGTGAGGATCTCGAGCGGCGCCATGAGGTCGGCGATCTCGCAGCCGTCGGCGATGGTGCCCTCGATCTCCTCGGGCAGCGCGGTCATGTCGGCCGTGCGCCGGCGGTACACCACCGTGACGCGCTTGGCCCCGCAGCGCACCGCCGAGCGCGCGGCGTCCATGGCGACGTTGCCGCCGCCCACCACGCACACCTCGAGGCCGGAGTAATCCGGCGTGTTCCCCAGGCCGATCTCGCGGAGCATCTTCACCGCGGGCACCACGCCCTCAGCGTCCTCGCCGGGCATGCGGAGCTTCTTGTCGCCGTGCGCGCCCATGGCGATGTAGACGGCGTCGAAGTCGCGCTCGAGCTCCTCGAGCGTGATGCCGTCTGCGCCCACGGGCGCGTTGCAGCGGATCTCGACGCCCGCGGCCTCGATGGAGGCGATCTCGTCATCCAGGATGGTCTTCGGCAGGCGGTAGTTGGGGATGCCGTAGCGCAGCATGCCGCCGGCCTGCTCGCGCTGCTCGAACGCCACGACCTCGTGCCCCATGCGGGCGAGGAAGTACCCGCAGGTGAGGCCGGAGGGTCCGGCGCCCACGACGGCGACGCGCTTGCCGGTGGCCGGCCCCCGGTCGCAGGCGCGCGGCGCGCGGGCGTGGTCGACGGCGTAGCGCTTGATGCCGCGGATGTTCACGGCGTCGTCCACCATGGTGCGGCGGCAGGTCTCCTCGCAGGGGTGCTCGCACACGTAGGCGCAGGCGGAGGGGAAGGGGTTGTCCTTGCGGATGAGCTCCACGGCCTCCTCGTAGCGGCCGGCGCCCGTGAGCGCGATGTAGCCGGGGATGTCCACGTGCGCGGGGCAGCTCACCACGCACGGCGTGCCCTGGCTCGAGCTGCGCAGGCAGCGGCCGGTCTGGGCGTGGTACTCGAAATCGTCGCGGAACGCCTTGATGCTCATGAGCACCTGCTCGGCGGCCTGGTAGCCCACGGCGCAGTCCGAGCTCACGCGGATCTGCTCGGCGAGGTCCTCCAGCCGCTCGATGGTGCCGGCCTGCGCCGTCCCGCCGATGATCTGCTCGAGCATGTCGGTCATGGCTCCCAGCCCGACGCGGCACGGCGTGCACTTGCCACAACTCTGCGCATGCGCCACGCCCACGAGCGCGCGCGTCATATCGACCGGGCACGTGCCGCGGGCGTTCGCGCCCAGGCGGCGGCTCGTGTTGGAGCACATCTCACCGAGCGCGCCGTACGAGCTGTCGTTTTCAAACAGCATTGAGGCCCCTCTCTCGCATCTCTCGTGCATTCCACCCGTTGCGTGCCGGCAGCGCCGGGGTTGAGGTGGTGCTGAGTGCTCATTCTACTGGCCGCGCGGGGGCGGCGCGATGCGAGTGGTCTGTTTGCGCCGGTGAACGGTAGGCGAGGGGGAATTTTCATCCGAGCGGGCAACGCGATGCCCCGATGGGGAGCGGGTGCCGAGTACAAAATGAGCGAAACGAACGGTTTATAGGGGGTACGCCAAGTAGCCGGCGAAGGAGCGAGCTCGCTACCTGCGGTTCCGTTGGCGCGCAACCCCGTGCTACTTCCGGGGGTGCCCATAAAACGCTCGTTTCGCGCATTTTGGGTTTCGAACCCGCCATTTCGGGGCATCAACCGGGCGAGACGGCCCCGTCCGCCGCCTACCGCTGCTCGGCGAGCAGCTGCAGCAGGAAGGTGCCGACGCCGTTCTCGTCGTTGGTGGCGGCGATGGCGTCGGCGGCGGTCTTGGCCTCGGGCTCGGCGTTGCCCATCGCCACGCCCAGCCCCGCCGCCTCGAGCATCGAGGTGTCGTTGATGTTGTCGCCGAACGCGACGGCCTCCTCGACGGGGATGCCGAGCTCGCCGCAGAGCCAGACAAGGGCGAGGCCCTTCGTGGCGTTCGCATCCGAGATCTCGATGTCGTTCTCGACGGAGCGCACGACGCTTAGGTCGGTCGCGCCCGCGAGCTCGCGCAGGATGGCATCGCGGTCGCGCGCGTCGTACCAGTACATGGCGACGCGCTCGATGTGCTCGAGCCCTGCGAGGAACGCGCCCGTATCGCCGTCGTAGATCGTGCGCAAGCGGCGCACGGAGGCGAGGACGGCGGGGTTCGCGATGTACTCACCGAGCCGGTCGTAACAGCTCCTATGCGTGTAGATGCGCCCGTCGGCGAAGATGTCGAACGTCACGTCGCGGCCGCGTGTGAGCTCGTAGCAGGCGAGCGCCCGCTCACGGCCCAAGTCAACGCGGTGCATGACGGCGCCGGTGCGCAGGTCGGTGATCGCGGCGCCGTTCGACGTGATGGCGTAGCGCGCGGCGGGGTGCTCGATGATGGGCCGGGCGATGCCGGTGAGCGCGCGCCCGGTGCAGGGGACGAACGGGATGCCCGCGGCCGCGAGCGCGTCGAGCGCCGCGAGGTTGCCCGCGCTCACCTGCTTGTCGGAGGTGAGGAACGTGCCGTCGAGGTCCGAGAATACGATCATGCGTCACCTTTTCTAACCGCGCTCGGCGAGCGGCACGTAGGGCTCGTAGGTCATGACCGAGTTGTACGCGGGGCGGATGATGCGGTTCGCGCCGTAGATCTCCTCCATGCGGTGCGCGGCCCAGCCGGCCATGCGTGCCACGGCGAACAGCGGCGTGTAGAGGTCCTCGGGCACGCCGAGCATGTTGTAGATGAAGCCGGTGTAGAGGTCGATGTTCGCGCAGATGGGCTTGTCCGTGCCGCGCACGTCGCGCATCACCTGCGGCGCGAGTCGCTCGACGCGCTCGATGAGCGCGAACTCCTCGCCCAGCCCCTTCTCCTCGGCGAGCTTGCGGGCGTAGTGGCGGCAGAGCTTGGCGCGCGGGTCCGAGAGCGTGTAGACCGCGTGCCCCATGCCGTAGATGAGGCCGGAGCCGTCGAAGGCCTCGCGGTTCAGGATCTTCATGAGGTAACCCGCCACCTCGCCGTCGTCGTCCCAGCGGCGCACGTGCTCGCGGATGTCCGCGTGCATGGCGGTGACCTTGGAGTTCGCGCCGCCGTGACGCGGCCCCTTGAGCGAGCCGATCGCGGCGGAATAGGCGGAGTAGGCGTCCGTCGCCGAGCTCGAGAGCACGCGGCACGCGAAGGTGGAGTTGTTGCCGCCGCCGTGCTCGGCATGGAGCATGAGCATGACATCGAGGAGCATCGCCTCGTCATGGGTGAAGTCCTCGCCCTCGCGCAGGATCTGCAGGATGGTCTCGGCCATGGAGTAGGAGGCGACGGGCCGCGGCACGTGCGCGCGCCTGCCCTCGAGCTCCGCCTGGCGCGTGGTGTGCGCGATGGCGGCGATGCGCGGCAGCCGTGCGAGCAGCGAGAGCGCTACGTCGACCTCGTGCGCGGGCGAGATGTCGTCCGGCGTCTCGTCGAACGCGTAGAGCAGCAGCACGGCACGCGAGAGCACGTTCATGATGCTCTTGGATTTCGTGGAGATGGGGAACTCGCTCACGTATCCCTTCGGCAGCATGCGCATGCTCGCGACGCGCTCGCGCAGGGCGTCGAGCTCGTCCTGCCGGGGCAGCTCGCCCGCGAGCAGCAAGAAGACGATCTCCTCGTAGCCGAAGCGCTGCTCCTCCTGGGCGTGGCTCACGAGGTCCTCGATGTCGTAGCCGCAGATGGTGAGCTTGCCCTCGTCGGGCACGAGCACCCCGTCGACCTTGTTGTAGCCGTGCACGTCCGAGATGCGGGTGAGGCCCGCCACCACGCCGGAGCCGTCGGCGTTGCGCAGGCCGCGCTTGACGTTGTGCTCGCGGAAGAGCGCCTCGTTGTAGGGCACCATGGCCGCCCCGTCGTACAGGCGCTTCGTCGCCGGCGTGATGGAGCGCGTCTCGGCGAAGTTGACGGTCGAGCGCTCGGCGATGCTCGGGCGGTCCATATTCAGTTCGATCATGCTCATAAGCGGCCCCTTCAGATCGTGGCGCGAAGCGCGGCGCGGGGTGCGCGCGGCCGGCGTGCGCCGGTGCCCGCGCTAGAGGCGGTACATGAAGTTGAAGACGTCCTCGCGCTGGATCTGCACGTCCACGCCGATCTCCTGCCCGACGGCGCTGAGGCGCTCCTGGAGCTCGGAGAACGAGGTCGAGGCAGCGCCCATGTCGGCGATCATCGTCATGGTGAAGATCTCCTCGATGATGCTCTGCGTGATGTCGCGGATATCGATGCCCTCTTCGCCGAGCACGCGCGACACGGCGGCGACGATGCCGGGCCGGTTCTTGCCGAGGACGGTGATGACGATGCGGTTCTGGGCGACTTCTGCCATGGGTGAGGCCTTTCTCTCGGGCTCGCGGGGCGCGTCGCGGTGCGGACGCATGAATTCCTTTATACCCAATTGGCTGGTGCCCGCATCTCATGCGTCGTTTTGTAACAGTGGGGTCGCGTCGGACGGAGCGGCAGCCGCGCCGCATGCCCCGCGTCCCGGAAATCTGTAGGCTTTTTGTATGCTGGCAGCGCGGGGGATCGTGTGCTATTCTAATCCGGTTGTTTCTGCCTTGGTCGGAAACCAAGGCGCCTTATGTCCTGGTCGGTAACCAGGACGCGATGGTAAGGAGTCCCTGCATGAAACCTGGAATCCATCCCGAGTACATGGAGTGCACGGTCCGCTGCTCCTGCGGCAACACGTTCGTGACCCGCTCCACCGTTCCCGAGATCCGCGTCGAGCTCTGCAACGAGTGCCACCCGTTCTACACGGGTCAGCAGAAGTTTGTCGACACCGGTGGACGCGTCGGCCGCTTCGAGCAGAAGTTCGGTGGCGCCGCCAAGGCCGCCCTCGAGCGCGAGGCCGCCAAGAAGGCCGCCAAGCAGGCTGCTGCCGAGGAGGCCGCTGCCAAGAAGGCCGCCGAGCGCGAGGCCAAGGCCGCCGAGAAGGCCAAGCGTGCCGCTAAGTACGCTGCCGAGGCCGCCAAGAAGGCCGAGGAGGCCACCGCTGCCGAGGAGGCCGCTCCCGCTGAGGAGACCGTGGTCGTCGAGGAGACCGCTGCCGAGTAGCGCCTTCGCACAACCGTATCGGCATGAGACCCCGTCGCTTCTGCGGCGGGGTCTTTTCTTGTATAGCGTGGGAATCTCAAGCCGGGTTTCAGGGCTACCACCCCAAAAGCGTCGCATAACTCGAGGGTGAATCCCAAATATGCGGTCCACCCTCGAGTTATGCGACCGTTTTCTCGGCGCCGAATGGCATGGGGTGCCTGGCCGCTCTCTGCGGCACGATCGGAATGCCGCGCGCGGCCGTTCTCCGCGGCGTCGAATGGTATGATTGAGGCGCGCGTCCGCGCAACGCCGAGGGTGCTGCCGCCCTCGGTTCCGCACTCGGGGGACGAGACAGTCCGGCATGTCGCAGAATGCATCTGCTCCGCCCATCGACCGTCGCCTCTGGGATGATTCCAGAGGAGCTCTCATGGACATGCCTGCATCCGCTCCGCTCGATGGCTTCATCTTCGATATGGATGGCGTCATCGTCGATACCGAAATGATCGACCATCGCATTCAATGCGAATTTGTGCGCGCGGTCAATGCTGCACATGGCGAACCGTCAGACGAGGCGGGCTTTGCCTCGTTGGTAGGCGCTTCGTATGCGGCGCTCGACCGTCGGCTTCGCGAGCTCACCCATTGCGTGTGGTCGGAAGGGGAGACTCATCGACGATTCGTCGAGTTCGACAAGGCTCAGCGCGCTGGCCTTGATTACGCGGCGCTATTCCGTACAGAAACGGTCAACGTGCTCGATACGCTGCGGTTGCGCGGCGTTGCGACGGCCGTGTGCTCCTCGTCCGCCTTAGCGCACATCGAGGAAGTCCTTTCGGCCTGTGGTGTCCTGGATCGATTCGATGTGGTGTATAGCGGTGAGAACGTTCCCCAGAGCAAGCCGCATCCGCAGATCTATCTCAATACCCTGGCCGAGCTTTCGCGCGCGTCGGGCGAGGAGATCCGCCCCGAGCGATGCATGGCGCTTGAGGATTCAACCTATGGAATCGCGGCGGCGAAGGCGGCGGGTATCGGCTTGGTGGTCGCCTATGAGGAGACGCGCGTGCCGATCGATCAGTCGCAAGCCGACGCCATGGTGCATGACATGGCTGGCATGCAGCGGATGCTCGAGTGGTATCTCGGCTCGTTCCATGAGGGCGAGTAAGCGCTGCCCAAGGTTCGACTTACCGGCCCCGGCGCGTTCGCCCATCATTTGGGCTGTCGCTGTTTGCCGCTGAACGTATCGACCTCGACGCGCCAGACCGCCACGCGCTCAAGCGCGGCATCCGGGAACGTGCTCGGTGCGCCGGGTGCCATGTGCGCCATGATGCGCGCGAGGCCATGTGCCTTGTCATCGCGGTTCGAGACCGGGAAGATGCGCCCGGTTCCCATGATGCTGCGATACGCGAAGGAATACGCGCACGCATAATCGCCGGTAATGACGCCGTCCTCGCAGTCCATCTCGATGGCGACCTCGACGCCGTCTGCTCCATGTGCGGCAAACGCAGCGGCCTTGCGGCCTTCGCCCGCCGAATGCAGCCAGAGCGTCAGGTGCGCCTCGCCCGCCTCATCGAGTTCCCAGTCATAGCCGAAGCTCACGGGCACGATGAACATGCCCTCGTCGTCAACCGCGCCCAGGCGCACCGTCCGGCACGCCTCGACGATCTCGCGGAGCGCGCCGGGATCGGTGACCGCGCGCTTGGCTAAACGCATAGCTTTCATGGGCTCACCTTCCATGGTGTGGTGCTTTCTGGACTTCCGCGTCGCATTCGCGTCCCGATACTGTGTGGGATTGGCGACATACCCAGTATACGACGCATCCGCGCACGAAAACCGCAGGTCGTATTCGGCTGCGAACGGCCTGTACCGGCCGCCCGGCGAATCCCGCACAGTATCGGGGCTCGAGCGCGCCGCTTCCCGTCGCGGAAGCCGCTGCCCGCCCGGTCGTGCAGCCCCGTGGTCCCGCGCCGCCCCGCCTGCGCGCGGCGCATCCCGCCCACCCGTGGTTTCTGCGTGCGCATGCGCATCTCAGCTCACCCCCGCAGCTCGAACGGGTACAGTAGTGCGGGTTTAACATGTCTGTCGAAGCCGCATGCCCGCCTCGGCGCGGTCCCGCCCGTCGGTGTCTGGTTTCGACGCGTGAAAAAAGGGAACGTTACATGGGTTTTTTCTCTAAACTCCTCTCCGTGGGTTCCGACAAGGAGCTGAAGCGCTACCAGAAGATCGTCGAGCGCATCAACAGCCTCGAGCCGACATACGAAGCGATGGACGACGAGGAGCTCGCGCACCAGACCGTGCTCTTCCGCGAGCGCTACGCGAACGGGGAGTCGCTCGATAGCATGCTGCCCGAGGCGTTCGCCACGGTCCGTGAGGCGTCGCGGCGCAGCACGGGCCTGCGCCACTTCGACGTCCAGCTCATTGGCGGCATGACCCTGCATGAGGGGCAGATCGCCGAGATGAAGACCGGCGAGGGCAAGACGCTCGTGTCCACGCTCGCCGGCTACCTGAACGCCATCCCCGGCACCGGCGTGCACATCGTCACGGTGAACGACTACCTGGCCAAGCGCGACTCCGAGTGGATGGGTCAGATCTACCGCTTTTTGGGCATGGAGGTCGGTCTGCTGCAGAACGGCATGCCGCTCGACCAGAAGCGCCCCGCGTACGCCGCGGACGTAACGTACGGCACGAACTCCGAGTTCGGCTTCGATTACCTGCGCGACAACATGGTGCTGCGCGCCGGCCAGCGCGTGCAGCGCGGGCACGCGTACGCCATCGTGGACGAGGTCGACTCGATCCTCATCGATGAGGCGCGCACGCCGCTCATCATCTCCGGCGCGGGCACGCGCTCGGCGAGCACGTACAAGGACTTCGCGCGCGCGGTGCGCGGCCTGAAGCGCGCCCCCGAGGTCGTGCGCGACCCGCTCTCGCCCGAGCCTGCGCCCGAGCCCGACGGCGACTTCGTGATGGACGAGGCCAAGCACACCATCGCCGCCACGGAGCAGGGCCTGCGCAAGATCGAGAAGCGCCTGGGCATCGACGACATCTACGCCGACCTCTCCGGCTCGCTCGTGAACCACCTGCAGCAGGCGCTTAAGGCGCAATACATGTTCCATCGCGACCAGCAGTACGTGGTCACGAACGGCGAGGTCAAGATCGTCGACGAGTTCACCGGCCGCATCATGGAGGGCAGGCGCTACTCCGACGGCCTGCACCAGGCCATCGAGGCCAAGGAAGGCGTGCTCGTCCGCGAGGAGAACCAGACGCTCGCCACCATCACGCTGCAGAACTACTTCCGCCTGTACGACAAGCTCTCGGGCATGACGGGTACCGCCCTTACCGAGGACGCCGAGTTCCGCGAGATCTACAAGCTGCCCGTCCAGGTGATCCCGCCCAACAAACCGGTCATCCGCGTCGACCACGACGACCTCATCTACCGCTCGATCGACGCGAAGTACCGTGCCGTCGTGGACGATGTGGCCGAGCGCCACGCCGCCGGCCAGCCGGTGCTCGTGGGCACCGTGTCCATCGAGAGCTCCGAACGCCTCTCGCGCGAGCTGTCCAAGCGCGGCATCAAGCACGAGGTCCTCAACGCCAAGTACCATGAGCGCGAGGCGCACATCGTCGCGCAGGCCGGCCGCCTGGGTGCCGTGACCATCGCGACGAACATGGCCGGCCGTGGTACGGACATCCTGCTCGGCGGCAACCCGGAGGAGCTGGCGCGCGAGAACGCCGAGGCGCGCGGGCTCGACCCGGAGGCCGAAGGCTACGAGGAGGCGTTCGCCGCGGCCTACGCCGAGGAGCTCGAGCGCGCCAAGGAGCTGTGCGCCCGCGAGCACGAGCAGGTCGTCGCGGCGGGCGGCCTGTGCGTGATCGGCACCGAGCGCCACGAGAGCCGCCGTATCGACAACCAGCTGCGCGGCCGTTCCGGCCGTCAGGGCGACCCCGGCGAGACGCAGTTCTACCTCTCGCTCGAGGACGACCTCATGCGGCTCTTCGGCGGCGAGCGCGTGGAGAAGCTCTCCGGCCTCATGTCCGCGGCCGACATGGACGACATGGCGCTCCAGAACAAGCTCGTGTCGAAGGCCGTGGAGAGCGCGCAGCGCAAGGTCGAGAACATCAACTTCTCCATGCGCAAGAACGTGCTCGAGTACGACGACGTCATGAACAAGCAGCGCATGGAGATCTACGAGGAGCGCAACCGCATCCTCGACGGCAAGGACCTCGCGGCGCACACGAGCGAGGTCATGGAGGACACCGTCGCGCGCGGCGTGCAGGAGTTCTGCGGCGGCGAGCACGCGGGCGACCCCGACCTCGACGGCCTGCGCCGGTGGGTCGTCGAGCTCACGGGCCGACCGGACGCCCCGAGCTTCGAGGGCGCCGACACCGACGCGCTCGCGGCCGAGGTGCTCGACTTTGTGCGCACCTGCTATGACGAGAAGGCCGAGCGCCTGGGCGAGGACCTCATCCGCGAGCTCGACCGCCAGGTCATGCTCCGCGTCATCGACACGCGCTGGATGAGCTACCTCCAGGAGATGGACTACCTCAAGCAGGGCATCGGCCTGCGCGGCTTCGGCCAGCGCGACCCGCTCACCGAGTACCGCTCCGAGGCGCACGCCGCCTTCGGCGCGCTCGTGAGCGCGATGTACGAGGACTACCTGCGCACGGTGCTGCGCACGGAGGTCCGCCAGGCGCCGGTGAGCCCCCAGGGCGATGCCGAGGCCGGCGCGCTCCGCTCAGCCACCTATTCCGGCCCCAGCGAGGTCGACGGCGACTCCGGCTCCTCGACGCTGCGCCGCCAGGCTGCCGCGACCGCGGCGAACGCGGCCGGCCCCGCGCCCGCCCCTGCGCGCGGCGCGGTGAAGACCTACGTGAAGGCCGAGAGCGGCGACCCGTACGCCAACGTGGGGCGCAACGACCCGTGCCCCTGCGGCAGCGGCAAGAAGTTCAAGAACTGCCACGGTAGGAACCGCTGATGACCGAGGTGGAGAGCATCACGCCCGACGCGCTCGACGCGTTGGAGCGCCGTCTCGCCGAGGTCGAGGCGTACCTGCACATCGAGGAGAAGCGCGGCCGCGTGGACGAGCTCGAGCGCCTAAGCGCGGCGCCCGGCTTCTGGGATGACGCCGAGCGCGCCCGCTCCCTCATGGCTGAGCTCGCCTCCGCGCGCGGGGACGTCGAGGCCGTGGACGGCGCGCGCTCGCAGCTCGCGGACGCTCGCGCCGCGCTCGAGCTCGCCTCCGAGCTCGGTGAGGACGAGGGCGCGGACGACCTCGTGGCCGAGGCGTCCCAGGATGCGGCGGCGCTCGCGCGCGCGGTCGACGCCCTCGAGCTCACGAGCTGGTTCACGGGCGAGTTCGACCACGGCGACGCCATCCTCACCATCAAGCCGGGGCAGGGCGGCCTCGAGGCGCAGGACTGGACCTTCATGCTCTTCAAGATGTACATGAAGTACTGCGCGCGCAAGGGCTGGAAGGTCACGGTGAACGATTGCCCCGCGGCCGAGCAGATCGGCATCGACCGCGCCACCATCACCGTCGAGGGCAAGGACGCCTTCGGCATGCTGCGCGCGGAGGCGGGCGTGCACCGGCTCGTGCGCATCAGCCCCACGGATGCGAAGAAGCGCCGGCAGACCACGTTCGCCGGCGTCGAGGTCATCCCCGTGCTGCCGGACGATATCGACATCGAGGTCGCGCCCGACGACATCCGCGTGGACGTGTACCACGCGAGCGGCCCCGGCGGCCAGGGCGTGAACACCACCGACTCCGCCGTGCGCGTGACGCACCTGCCCACGGGCATCGTCGTGACCTGCCAGAACGAGCGCAGCCAGATCCAGAACAAGGCCGCGTGCATGCAGATCCTAAAGGCGCGTCTCTACGAGCTCGAGCTCCAGAAGCGCGAGGACAAGCTCGACGAGATCCGCGGCCCCAAGACCGAGATCGGCTTCGGCAACCAGATCCGCAGTTACGTGCTGTACCCGTATCAGATGGTGAAGGATCTGCGCACCGGCGTGGAGACCTCGAACGTGGACGGCGTCCTCGAGGAGGGCGACCTCGACCCGTTCGTCATCGGCTACCACCGCTGGGCCACGGGCAACGCAGAAGCAGAAGCCTAGCCATGTAAATTTACCCCAGGGGTTATTTTACATGGTGGTAAGACGTATCAAGTCGTTATAACTGAGCGGCCAAGCGTGCTACAATCCTTCCGGTACTATCGGAACCCATGCGCCTGTTGAGGTACGGCGGCGCGCCGCGCGAGCGGAGGCCGTGCGCAGAAGGGACGGGCACATGGCTTCCCGTATGAACCTGAAACACGTCGACGTCAAGCGCGTCATCCGGTCGCGGTTCTGGCGCGACGTGCCGCTCATCGCCGCCGGGTGCGCCATCGCGGCGTTCGCGGTCGACGCGTTCATGGTCTCGAACGGCCTCGCGGCGGGCGGCCTCACCGGTCTCGCCACCATCATCGCGGAGCTCGCGTCGCGCCAGGGAATCTACCTGCCCGTCGGCTTCCAGACTATCGTCATGAACGCGGTGCTCCTCCTCTTCGTCATGCGCACGGGCGGCACGCGCTACATGGTGCAGACCATCACGGGCTTCGTGCTCTTCGGCTTCTTCTGCGATGCGCTCATGCCGCTCGCGGCCTCGTTCGAGAGCGTCTCGGGCGACCTCGTGCTCTCGGCGCTTTGGGGCGGCATCATCTCGGGTGTGGGCTACGGCCTCGTGTTCCGCGCGGGCGCCAATACGGGTGGCTCGGACACCATCGCGCAGATCATCTCGCGCAAGACGTCGCTGCCCGTGGGTGCCACGGTCATGGCGATCGACGTGGCCGTGTGCGCCGCCTCCGCGCCGGTGTTCTCGCTCGAGCACGCGCTTTACGCGGCGCTCGCCATGGTCATCATGGGCTACGTGGTCGACATGGTGGTGGACGGCGGCAACCGCCAGCGCGCGGCGTTCATCGTGTCCGACGCGTGGAAGGACATCAAGCAGGGCATCTTCGACGAGCTCGACCGCGGCTGCACGGAGCTTCTGGCGCGCGGCGGCTACACGGGCAAGGAGCGCCCCGTCATCCTGCTCATCATGAGCAAGAACGAGATCTCGCTCGTGAAGACCATCGTGCACGAGTACGACCCGAACGCCATCATCATGATCACGGACGTGAGCGAGGCCATCGGCTACGGCTTCAAGGAGTTCACGGTCTAAGCCCACGATACGCTGAGGGTGGGGTTGAACCTGGCGCGCCAGGGGGTTGCCGGGGCGCGCGGGGCTTTGGCGCGGATACCGCGCGTACCGGCGCTGCTCATCCGCTGCGCCCGCGGAACCCTCTGGCTGAACTAGCGGACCGTGCCATCGCCGCCGGGGTCGAGCCTTCGCTTGAGCGACCTTCTTGTCACCAGCGCGATGGTCAGGCTGAGGCCAGAAAAGGCCAGGGCGAACAGTATTCCCCCTAAGCTCGCGTAATGTTCCCAGAGCCGGTAGTTGAACGTTACGGCGCTCAAGAGGTTTCCCGAGCCGTCATAGGTGGTGCGCGTCCTGATCTCGCCGAACATCCCATAGGTCGTTTCCTGTGTTGAGATGAGGGTGTCTGTGGAATCGCGCGTAGTCGTGATGGTTCTGCCCGGCTCCTGCACGCGTTCGATGCGGTATACGACATCGCCCTCTTCGTTGGTGTCGACGGCGCGTATGAGATCGGTTCCGTTGACGTATTCGAACGTCCGCGTGACCTGCATTGTTCCGCTCCCCGACGGAGTGCGGAAGGTGCCTTCCATGCGCGCTGCGCGATCTGATCCGGGTTCGTAGTCGATAACAACATACGCGAGCGGTGCTGCTTCGTCGGAACCGCCCTCATTGAGGCTCATGGACGTGATGCCGCCATCTTTGTTCGCGTCTATTGAGGTAGCGTACGCTTGCACACCGGAGCCATCGTCAAAGAGCGCGCGGTTCAAGATGTTCATATCTTCCGGCGTCGCCCATTGCTCCGCGAGGTTCATGCCGAGCATCTGCGCCTGCGAGCCGTCCGCCCTCGATATCGAAATGCCGTATTGCGCGCCGATCGGCCGGTCGAAGCGCACGCGCGTTTCGACCTCGCCGTGCTCATAGGTGGTTGCGTCAGCCGAGGTCCAGTGATCCCCCGCGATGTCATCAAGATCGGGGAAGTACGTGTTAGGGGATCCGTCGGGCAAAAAGCGCGCACAGAGGTACGATTCTCCAGCCATGGGAAACCAGGCAACGGTTAAGAGCAGGAAGAGAGCGCAAAATGCAAGGAGGGCGCCAAGCGTGGGAATAACGTGTGCCTTCAACACGGAGGCGCGGTGCTGGTTTTGTTCTCCCTGGCTGGCCTGCATCGTGGCTCCAAATAAATAGTGAAATTGAATACCAAAAATATACAGAATATTTTATATTATTACCATGGTTGATGCTGGCGTTGCGTCGTATCACGGATCGATAATCTGATATAGGCAATTATTAGTCGGTGTCTGTTCAAGCGTCTTGTTCGAAGGGGTTCATATGCCGCCTCGCGTCCATCCCGTTTGCGCGGCGGCTACACGGGCAAGGAGCGCCCGGTGATCCTGCTCATCATGAGCAAGAACGAGATCTCGCTCGTGAAGACCATCGTGCACGAGTACGACCCGAATGGGTTGATTGGGGACGGTTGATTGGGGACGTGTTCCTTTCAACCCATTTCTCTCAGCCCATAGCGGCCGGTGTATCGGAATGGCGCCCCGTCGCGAACGCGCAAAAGGGGTTGAAAGGAACACGTCCCCAACCAACCCATTGCGAAAAGATGATGCAGGAATGTCGAGCCCCCGCGCTCCGCGTCGCACCTGCTATGATTGGTCTCGTCACCGGGGGACCTCTCATGCGAAGGGATGGACATGGCAACTGATCAGCTCAGGAGCGCGTGCGCGCGGAGCGATGCGGAGATAGCGCTCATCGCGAACCGCATGCGGCGCGACGAGATCGAGATGCTCGCGGCGGCGGGCAGCGGGCACCCGGGTGGGTCGCTCTCCGCGACGGACATCATGGCGACGCTCTTCTTCTCCGGCGTGCTCGGCTACGACCCGGCGGATCCGGAGAACCCGGCGCGCGACCGCTTCGTGCTCTCGAAGGGACACGCGGCGCCCGCGCTCTACGCCGTCCTCGCACAGATCGGCTACATCCCGCGCGAGGAGCTCGTCACCCTGCGCAAGCTGGGCAGTCGCCTGCAGGGGCACCCCGACTGCCATCTCTGCCCGGGCGTGGAGGTCTGCTCCGGCTCGCTCGGCCAGGGACTTTCCATCGGGTGCGGCATGGCCATGGGGCTCGCCCTCGACGCCGCCCGCGACGGTTCCGATCCGCAGCGCGTCTTCGTGCTCACCGGCGATGGCGAGCTGCAGGAGGGCGAGAACTGGGAGGCCGCGATGTTCGCCGGCCACCGCGGGATCGACAACCTCGTCGCCATCATCGATAGCAACGACCTGCAGATCGACGGCCACGTGAGCGACGTGTGCGCCGTGCAGCCGATCGATGCGAAGTTCCGCGCGTTCGGCTGGAACGTCATCGTGCTCGAGAACGGCCACGACATCCCGGCCATCCGCGCCGCGCTTGCCGAGGCGGTCGCCACGACCGGCGCGCCGACCGCCCTCATCTGCCCCACCATCAAGGGCAAGGGCGTCTCCTTCATGGAGGATCAGGCCAACTGGCACGGCGTCGCGCCGAATGCCGAGGAAGCGGCCAAGGCACTGGCAGAGATCGATGCAGCGGCCGAGGCGCTCGCCGCCGTGGCAAAGGAGGCGTAAGCGATGGCGAAGGCAACACGCGCAGCCTTTGGCGAGACGCTCGTGAAGCTCGTCGAAGAAGGTATGGACATCATGGCGGTGGACGCGGACCTGTGCGGCTCCACCACCACGGCGAAGCTCGGCGCGGCGTACCCCGACCGCCTGGTCGACGTGGGCATCGCGGAGCAGAACATGATCGGCGTGGCGGCGGGCCTCTCGCTCACCGGCCGCACGGTCTTCACCGGCTCGTTCTCCGTGTTCGGCACGGGTCGCTGCTGGGAGCAGATCCGCAACACCGTGTGCGATTCCGGCCTGAACGTGAAGATCTGCCCCACGCACTCCGGCATCACCGTGGGCGCGGACGGCGCGACGCATCAGATGCTCGAGGACATCGCGCTCATGCGCGTGCTGCCCGGCATGCGCGTGCTCGTGCCGGCGGACTACGCGAGCGCCGTGGCGGCCATCCGCCTCGCGGCGAAGACGCCCGGCCCCTTCTACGTGCGCCTGGGCCGCGAGCCCCTGCCCGAGGTCTATGACGAGACCTTCACCTGCGACGTGCCGTTCGCGGGCGTGCCGCGTGAGGGCTCGGACATCTCCATCATGGCGTGCGGCGTCGAGGTGGCGCATGCCCTCAAGGCCGCCGAGCTGCTCGAGGCCGAAGGGATTTCCGCCGAGGTCGTCGACGTGTTCAGCGTGAAGCCGCTCGACGAGGAGACCATCATCGCCTCCGCCGCGAAGACGGGTCGCGTGCTCACCGTCGAGGAGCACAGCATCTACGGGGGCATGGGTTCGGCCGTGACGGAGCTGCTCTCCGAGAAGCACCCCGTCCCCGTGTCGCGCCTGGGGCTCACGACGTTCGGCCAGTCCGGCACCGCCGCCGAGCTGCTCGCGTACTACCAGCTCGACGCGGCGGGCATCGTCGCGCGCGTGAAGGAGCTGCTGGGGAAGTAGGCAGCTGGCGCACTGGGTAGCACTGCGCAGTTACTAGAGAAGAAAAGGCTCGTGGGGCGGTGTCCTGCGAGCCTTTTTGTGTGGTCGAGCACGTGCGGAGGCAGACTCGCGTGAAGGCCACCGGCCATGTTGCCCCGCCCGCGGCGCAGCAAAGGAGGTGGGAAGGTGAAGAACGCGCCCGCGCCCTGCTGATTCTGTGTGCCCTCGTGCTTCCTGCTAGAATAAGCGCGTATGTAGTTTAAACGCACGACTCGAAGGAGCTGCAGTGGGCAACCACTTCCGTACCGTCGAAGATGGGCAGGACGCACCGGCAGCGAACGCACCGGGCACCGCTTCCCACTTCGCGTATTCCTCGCCCGATGAGGATGCGCAAACGCCTTTGTATCCACAAGCCGACGCGGGGATGCCCGAGCCGGCAGCGCCGGAGCTCGATCCGTTCGCCTACCATCCCGAGATGCCGACGTCGCAGGTGAGCCCGTTCGCCAACGTGCCCTCGCCTGAAGCGCCCGCCCCGGGCGACATGGCTGCGGGCCACACGCAGGCCACCGGCGCCCCCGCGGGCACGAACGCCGCCCTGGCGTCCATCCCCTCCATCCCCGACCCTGCGGAGCCGGCGGTGGGGGCGGATCAGGCCCACGAGGTCGCGACGCTCAACACCGCGCTCGAGAGCGGGGACTTCACCTCGGTCTTCGCGCCGGTGGGCGAGTCGCGCAAGAAGATGGCGCACGAGGCGGGCGTCGAGCCCGTCATCGTGATGGAACACGTCACGAAGATCTACCCGGCGCAGCCGAACAAGCCCGCACTCGAGGACGTGAACCTCGAGGTCTACCCGGGCGAGTTCGTCTTCCTCGTCGGCCATTCCGGCTCGGGCAAGTCCACGCTGCTACGCACCATCATGCGCGAGGTGAAGCCCACGTCCGGTCGCGTGATCGTGGCGGGCCAGGACCTCATGCGCATCCGCAACCGCAAGGTTCCCTACCTGCGCCGCCAGATGGGCATCGTGTTCCAGGACTTCCGCCTGCTGCCGAACAAGACCGCCTATGAGAACGTGGCCTTCGCGCTCGAGTGCATCGGCAAGCCGCGCGGCGTCATCCGCGCGCAGGTGCCCGAGGTGCTGCGCCTCGTGGGCCTCGCGGACCAGATGAACTCCACGCCCGACCAGCTCTCCGGCGGCGAGCAGCAGCGCGTGAACGTCGCGCGCGCCATGGTCAACCGCCCGCCGCTGCTCATCTGCGACGAGCCCACGGGCAATCTCGACCCGGCCATCTCGCTCGGCATCATGAAGCTCCTGGAGCGCATCAACCGCGCCGGCACCACGGTGATCGTCGCCACGCACGACCGCGAGATGGTCGACTCCATGCACCGCCGCGTCATCGCGCTCGAGGCCGGCCATGTCATCCG
This sequence comes from [Collinsella] massiliensis, assembly GCF_002161605.1. NCBI lineage: Bacteria > Bacillati > Actinomycetota > Coriobacteriia > Coriobacteriales > Coriobacteriaceae > Enorma > [Collinsella] massiliensis. The sequence goes on from NZ_NFIE01000008.1 coordinate 92,135, forward strand.
CGACCAGGAGAGGGGAGGCTACGGCAACTATGGCGCCTTCTAACATCGGCTACTCGCTGCGCGAGGCATTCAGCCACTTCTTCCGCAACTGGACGACGTCGTTCGGCGCGGTCATCACCATCTTTCTGTCGCTGTTCATCATCGGCCTGTTCATCGTGGGCTCGGCGCTCATCTCGTCTGCCATCGGCACCATCGAGGACACCGTGACCATCAACGCGTTCATCTCGGACGACGCGTCCGACGAGGACGTCGAGGCCTTCAAGGAGAAGCTCGAGAGCTGGGACAACGTCGCCTCCGTCAACTTCAAGACGAAGGAGGACGCGTACCAGGAGTACGCCAACATGTCCTCGAGCGCCGACTCGACGCTCGCGGCGCTCGACGGCGAGAACCCGCTGCCGCGCTCGTATGAGATCATCATGGACGACTCCTCGCAGGTCGAGGCCATGGCCGACCGCATCAAGGACGACCCCGACTTCCAGGCCATCAGCGACACGGGCAACCCGGACGACGACGTGCTCTACAGCCAGGAGATGGTGGGGCGCCTGTTCCAGATCACCGGCTACATCCGCATCGCGTGCATCGTCCTCGTGGCGCTGCTTACGTTCATCGCGTTCATCTTCATCAACAACACCATCCGCCTCTCCATCACGGCGCGCCGCCGCGAGATCGCCATCATGCGCCTGGTGGGCGCGTCGAACGGCTTCATCCGCGGGCCGTTTGTCACGGAGGGCGTGCTCCAGGCGCTTCTGGGGTCGCTCCTCGCCATCGGCGTGCTCGAGCTCGTGCGGAACCTCCTCATGCCGCGCGTGCAGAACATGGTGAGCTGGATGCCGTTCAACATCCCGCTCGAGGTGTACCTCACCACGTACGCGGCTCTCGTGGTGGTCGGCCTTGTGATCGGCCTCTTCGGATCGGCCATCGCGATGCGCCGCTACCTGAAGGTGTAGCGCGCGGACCGGGTTCCACCGGCGCTTCCGTGGGATGGCGCGGGCTCAGGCGAGCTCGACGCCCCGCGGGCATACAGACACGTCCAGGCGTGCAATGTGGCGATTTCGGCGCATTGCACGCCTTTTGCGTCCGCGGGCTTGGGGAGGGCGCCCGCGGGTACACGGGTACCAGCTTTGAGCGGAAAGGAGGGGAGCTATGGCACATAGGAAGCGCGCAGGCGGGCACCGGAAGCCCACGCGGACGGTGCGGCGGCCGAGCCTGACGGGAACGGTGCGCCTCACGGACGCGGGCGGCGAGGTCGCGTGCGCCGAGGGGACGCTCAGGCTCGCGAGCCGATCGCTTCGCGAGGTCATGGGCGGCGACGTGGTGGCGGTGAGCGTGCAGCGCGGCCGCGAGGGCGGCAAGCGCGCGGTGGTCGAGAGCGTCGTCGAGCGCGCGCACGCCGCGGTGGTGGGTACGTTCTCGCCGGTCGGGCCCTTGGGCTGCGTGCGGCCGCTCGACACGCGCGTCCGCGCGGACTTCTTCGTGCTGCCGAGCGACGGCTCCCCCGCGCGCCTCAGCGTGGGCACGGGCGACGTGGTGCGGGCGCGCATCGTCTCGTACCCCAGCCGCCACGAGTCGGGCGTCGTGACGATCGAGCGCCGTCTGGGCGACGCGGACGCACCCGACCTGGGCATCCGCTCCGTCATGGCGCGCTACGACCTGGACGACGCCTACCCCGAGCAGGCGCTCCGCGCGGCGGAGGGGCTCGTGCTCGACGTGGACGGCGCGCTCGCCGACCCGCTCCGCCGCGACGTGCGCGACCGCTTCGCGCTCACCATCGACCCGGTGGACGCGCGCGACTTCGACGACGCGCTCTCCATCTCCCGCACCGCGGAGGGCGGCTTCGCCCTGTCCGTGCACATCGCCGATGTCTCGCACTACGTGGCCTGGGGCGATGACATCGACCTCGAGGCCAGGCGGCGCACGACCTCGGTGTACCTGGCCGACCGCGTGCTGCCCATGCTCCCCGAGCGCCTCTCAAACGACCTGTGCTCGCTGCGCCCAGGCGAGGACCGCCTCGCCATGACGGTCGAGATGACGTTCGACGCGCGCGGGCGGCTGCAGGGCGCCGTGCCCTATCCGAGCGTCATGCGCTCGCGGGTGCGCCTGTCCTATGACGAGGCGCAGGCGCTCCTGGACGGCGGGGCGGGTGTGGCCGAGGACGCCGTGGCGCGCGCGGCGGAGGAGGGCGTCGACCTGTGCGAAGTGCTGCGCCTCGCCGATGAGCTCGCGCGCCTGCGCGCCCAGGTGCGCTCACGGCGCGGGGCGATCGACTTCGACACCGTCGAGGTCCATGCGCTCATGGGCTCCGACGGCGAGCCGCGCGACCTCGTGGCGCGGCACCGTACGGCGGCCACCGCGCTCGTCGAGGAGGCCATGCTCGTTGCGAACGAATGCGTGGCGTCGTGGCTCGTCCGCCGCGACCTCGAGGCCGTCTACCGCGTGCACGAGCCGCCCACGCCGGAGCACCTCCAGGCGGCGGCCGCCGCGCTCGTGGAGCTCGGCATCATCGACCGCGGGCGCGCGCTCGCCATCGCGGCGGGCGAGATACCGGCGATGCGCGCCGCCCTCGCCGACGTGGCGGGGACGCCGGAGGCCGAGCTCGTGAACGCGCTTCTGCTCCGCGCGATGCAGCGCGCGGTGTACCGGCCGCAGAACCTGGGGCACTACGCCCTCGGCGCGGCGGCGTACTGCCACTTCACGAGCCCCATCCGCCGCTATCCGGACCTCATGGTGCACCGGGTGCTCAAGCTCGCTCTCGCGCGCGAGCGCCTGGGCGCGCAGGAGGCTCGGCGCCGCGCCGGTGCGCTCGTGGGCGCGGGTGCCACGGGCTTCGGCGCCCTCGCGGCGCAGCTCTGCCGCACGTGCAGCGAGCGCGAGCGGGCGGCCGACGCCGCGGCGCGCGCCTCGCAGAAGGTCATGGTGGCGCGCTACTACGCCCATCGGATCGGCGAGCGCTTCACGGCGACGGTGAGCTGGGTCGACGCGATGGGGGCGTTCGCGCGCATCGACGAGACGCAGGCCGAGGGCCTCATTCGCCTGCGCGACCTCGGGGACGAGTGGTTCGACCTCGACGAGCGCACGCTCGCGCTCGTGGGCTCCGCCACCGGGCGCCGCATCCGCCCGGGCGACCGTGTGGTCGTGGAGGTGCGCGCGACCGACCAGCTGCGCGGCCACCTCGATCTGGCGCTCGTCGCCGCGCCCCGTGCGCTACACTGAGAGATTGGATATACGCGCGTGCCGTGCCGGCACCGACGAGAGGACATGCGATGGAAGCGCCCGTCACCGAAGAGGGCATTCGCCATATTGAGAACTACCTGGGCCAGGGGGACATCGACGCCGCCCTGCCGGAGCTGCTCGAGCTGCGCGACGCGGTCGAGGACTACGTGAAGGACGCCTGCGTCACGACCGACGAGGTGCAGTTCTTCAGCTTCGCCGACATGTTCGAGCGCCTCGCGTACCGCCGCGTGGAGCGCGACCCGCGCACGCTCGTGCAGGTGGACGCGCCGTTCGACCGCGTGTACGCCGACCTCGCCTTCGCCTACGGCGCCCAGCGCGAGTACGGCCTCGCGCGTGACGCGCTCAAGCAGGCCGTGCGCTGGGATCCCATGAACTGCGCCTACCGCCTGGACCTCGCCGAGCTGTACCGCGTGCTCGGCGACGAGGACGAATGGGGCGCGCTCGCCTACAGCGTGCTCGAGCGCGCGGCCGACGCCGTGCTCTTCGGGCGCGCGTGCGCGGCGCTCGGCCAGTTCTTCCTGAACCGCGAGGAGCCGCTCCTCGCGGCCGGGTACGCCCGGCGCGCCGCGGCGTTCGCCCCGCGGGAGGAGGCGACCCGCGCGCTGCTCGAGCGCCTCATGCAAGAGGCGCCCGATGCGGCCGAGGCCTCGGACGAGGAGACCGCGCGCGCCCTGGGCGAGCAGGGCCTCTCCGCCGAGCCGAACGCCGAGATCGCCATCTGCCTGCTCATGTGCGCCACCGACGCCGCCCACGCGGGCGACCGCGACGCGGCGGCCCGCTACACGCTCCGCGCACGCGACCTCGTGGGGGAGGACGCCTGCTCGGCGCTCATCCGCCTCATCCGCGAGTCCGACGCCGAGCTCGCCTCGGAGCGGGAGGCGGGCGCCGCCGGCTCCGATGCGGCCGCGTCGCAGGGCGCAGGGGAGGGGGCCGCGCATGCCGAGTCGTAAGGAGCGCAAGCTCATCGCCAAGAACCGCTCCGCGCACCACGCGTACTTCATCGAGGAGACGTATGAGTGCGGCATCGAGCTCTCGGGGACCGAGGTGCGGAGCCTGCGCGAGCGCGCCTGCCAGATCACGGACACCTACGCGGTCATCCGCGGCGGGGAGTGCTGGCTCATCGGCGTGCACATCCACCCCTACAGCAACGGCTCGATCTTCAACCGCGACCCCGACCGCCGCCGCAGGCTCCTGCTGCACCGCAAGGAGATCAACCACCTCGACGTGAAGCTGCGCACGCGCGGCTACGCCCTCGTACCGCTCGAGCTGTACTTCAACGCCGACGGCCGCGTGAAGCTCCTGCTCGGCCTGGGGCGCGGTAAGAAGCTCTACGACAAGCGCGACGACATGGCGAAGCGCGACATGCAGCGCGAGATCGAGCGCACCCTCAAGGAGCGCAACCGCTAGCCCGCCCGCGGCCGTTCACCGAGCCGTCCCGGGCGCGGCCGCGTGCCCGCGTCGATGCGCTACAATGAGAGCGTGTGCGAACCGTTGCTTCGTGAAAGGGGTTTCGCCATGGATCTCACAGCTTTCTTCAAGATGACCTACGGACTCTACGTCGTTTCCGCCGAGGCGGACGGTCTGCGCGCGGGCTGCATCATCAACACCGCCGTGCAGGTGACGGCGGAGCCGCCGCGCGTGTCGGTCGCGGTCAACAAGGACAACGTCACGGCGCGCGTGATCGCGCAGTCGGGCGCCTTCGCGGTGACGGCCATCGACAAGACCGCGGACATGCCCTATATCGGCAACTTCGGCTTCCGCTCGAGCGACACCTACGACAAGTTCGAGAAGTACGGTTGCGAGACCTCCGCGGTGGGCAGCCCGTACGCGCCCGAGCACGCGTGCGCGCTCATCGCGTGCCGGCTCATCGACACCGTCGACGTGGGCACGCACTACCTGTTCATCGGCGAGGCGGTGGACGCGCAGGTGCTCTCGGACGAGGAGCCGCTCACCTACAGCTACTACCACACGGTGCTCAAGGGCAAGACGCCGCCCAAGGCCTCGAGCTACCAGGCGTAGCTGCGGGTGCGCGGGGCTGGCGTGCGCCTGCGAGCACCGCGCCGTCCCGTCCGGATTCGCGGCTTCCGGCGATTCGAGCGTATGAGAACGCGACGGTTGGGTACTACTATCACGATGCCGGCGACGGTACGTCGGCGCTTTTGGAAAGGAAGCATCTCATGAGCGACGAGAAGAAGACCTACAAGTTCGTGTGCGTCGTCTGCGGCTACGAGGTTGAGGTCGATACCCCCGAGCTGCCCGAGGACTTCGTCTGCCCCGTGTGCGGCGTCGGCCCCGATCAGTTCGAGCTGGTCGAGGAGTAGCCTCGATAACCAAACGATGGAAGGCGCCGGGTCGTGGCAGCAGCCGCGCCCGGCGTTTTCGTTATCTGCGCTCGTGATAAAAACCAGCCCGTCTGGATTTTGTCATTTCGGGAAGGGCATGCCATGTGGGCATATGAGGAAACGTTCTACCAGATCTATCCGCTCGGCATGTGCGGGGCGCCGCACGAGAACGACGGCGTCCGCGTGCCGCGCATCCGGCGCGTCGCGGAGTGGGCGGACTACCTCGAGGGCCTGGGCATCGGCGCCGTCCTGCTCAACCCCGTGTTCGAATCGAGCGTGCACGGCTACGACACGCGCGACCTGCGGCACGTCGACTGCCGCCTGGGGTCGGATGAGGACCTCGCCTTCGTGGTGGAGACGCTCCACGCCCACGGGATCCGCGTGGTGCTCGATGCGGTGTTCAACCATGTGGGGCGCGAGTTCTGGGCGTTCCGCGACCTGCGCGAGCACGGTTGGGATTCCCGCTATCGCGACTGGTTCTTCACCAACTTCGACGGCGACTCCGCCTATGGCGACGGCTTCTGGTACGAGGGCTGGGAGGGCGCCTACGACCTCGTGAAGCTCAACCTGCGGAACCCCGAGGTCGTGGAGTACCTGCTCGAGACCGTGCGGGCTTGGCGCGATACATTCGCCATCGACGGCCTGCGCCTCGACGTGGCGTACCTCCTCGACCACGATTTCCTGCGGCGCCTGCGCGCCCTCGCCAACGAGCTCTCGGCAGCGCCGGTGTGGGACGCGCCGGAGGGGGACGGCACGTTCGCGCTCATCGGCGAGATGCTGCACGGCGACTACCGCCAGATCGTGAACGACGAGATGCTTCATTCCTGCACGAATTACGAGTGCTACAAGGGGCTGTACTCGAGTTTCAATTCCCGCAACATGTTCGAGATCGCCCACTCGCTCCATCGGCAGTTCGGCGGCGACCCGTGGTGCATCTACCAGGGGCTGCACCTGCTCTCGTTCGCGGACAACCACGACGTGACGCGGCTCGCGAGCATCCTTTCCGACCCTGAATGCCTGCGCCCGGCCTATGGCCTGCTTTTCGGCATGCCGGGCATCCCCTGCGTGTACTATGGCAGCGAATGGGGCGCGTCGGGCCAGAAGGGCGGGCCCGACGACTGGCCGCTCCGCCCGGCGTTCGAGGCGCCGCAGGCAAACGACCTCACCGCCTGGATCCGGCAACTCGCGCACGTGCGCTCGGGGCGTGACGCGGACGGTGCGCTCCGTCCCGCGGCGCGGGCGCTCTGCTACGGCGGGTACCGAAACGTGCAGATCGCGAGCGAGCAGCTGCTCTTCGAGCGCGCGGTCGACGCGTCTGAGAGTGCGTCCGCCGCACGCGTGCTCGTCGCGGTGAACGCCGCGGCGGAGCCGGCGACGCTTTATGCCGGGGAGCTGGCGGGTGCGTTCGAGGACGCGCTCGCGCAGGATGGCGCGGAGCCGGTCGAGCTCGACGGCTCGCTCGAGCTCGCGCCCCATGAGGTGCGCTACCTGCTCGCGCGGTAGCGTGCGCGGCATCCCGCCGCCTACCGGGGGATTGGCGCTTCTGGGGCGAACGTGTCCGGACGGCGCGTATACTAGAGGGCGAACAACAGCTCGACCCGCCGCAGCGGGTCTCTTCCAAAGGACGTTCGCCATGCAGAGCCTTGCGCGCGGGCACGCCGGCCACGGTGCCGGGTGCCGCCCCATCCCACAGCCGAACCCCGTCGCACCCATGCCGTACGCTGCGGCAGCCTCCCAGGCGGTGATGCCCCATGGCATCGCTTAAGACCACGCGCCGCTGGGCGCTCGCCCGCCAAGACTCCGCCCGCGCCGCCGCGCTCGCCGAGGCGCTGCACGTCGCGCCGCTCGTCGCGCGCATCATGGTGGCCCACGGCATCGAGACCGCCGAGGAGGCCGAGCGCTTCCTCACCCCCTCGCTCGACCGCGACTGGGCGGACCCGCTCATCATCCCCGGCATGGCCGAGGTGGCCGACCGCGTGGAGCGCGCCGTGCGCACGGGCGAGGTCATCGCCGTGTTCGGTGACTTCGATGTGGACGGCATCACGTCGACCTGCCTGCTCACCGAGGCGCTGCGCGAGCTCGGCGCGCACGTGCGCCCGTTCATCCCCCGCCGCTTCGACGAAGGCTACGGCCTCACCGAGGCGGCGCTCGACCGCGTGGTGGCCTCCTGCGACCCGTCGCTCATCGTGACCGTCGACAACGGGATCGCCGCGAAGCAGGAGGTGGGCTACCTGCGCGACCGCGGCATCGACCTCGCGGTGACGGACCATCACGAGCCGTCGGACGCCGTGCCCCGGGGCATCCCGCTCACCGATCCCAAGCTCGCCGCCGACGGCCCCTCGCGCGAGCTCGCCGGCGCCGGCGTGGCGCTCAAGCTCGTCCAGGTGCTCGGCGCGCGCCTCGGTATGCCCGATCTCTGGAAGCGCTACCTCGAGGTGGCCGCGCTCGGCACCGTGTCCGACATGATGCTCCTCACGCCCGAGAACCGCGCGCTCGTCGCCGAGGGCATCGCCCAGATGCGCGCCACGGCGCGCCCGGGCTACATCGCGCTCGCGAGCGTGAGCCGCGTGGACCTCGCCACCATCACCGCCGACGCCCTCTCGTTCTCGCTCATCCCCCGGCTCAATGCCGCGGGGCGCATGGCGAACCCCACGCTCGCCCTCGACCTCTTGCTCGAACGCGACCCCATCGAGGCGTCGCGCCTCGCCGCCCGGCTCGAGGAGACCAACCAGGAGCGCCGCTCCATCGAGGCGGGGCTCACCGAGGAGGCGCTCGAGCGGGTGGAGGAGACCTATACCGGCGGCCGCGTCATCGTGGTGGGCGGCGAGGGCTGGCACGAGGGCGTGAAGGGCATCGTGGCGAGCCGGCTCGTGAACCGCTACCACGTGCCCACGCTCCTGTTCTCCATCGAGGACGGCGTCGCGCGCGGCTCGGGGCGCTCCGTGGGCTCCGTGAACCTCTTCGACGCCGTCGAGCGCTGCTCCGACATGCTCACGCGCTTCGGCGGCCATGCCGGCGCCGTGGGGGTGACGCTTCCGGCGGAGCGCCTGCCCGAGCTGCGCGCCCGGCTCGACGCCGTCCTCTCGGAGCTGCCGGGGGAGGCGTTCGAGGACACGGGCGAGATCGCCACGACGGTCGACCTCGCGGAGCTCGATATCGAGACCATCGAGCAGGTCTCGCTGCTCGAGCCCTTCGGCCAGGGCAACAAGGTGCCGCTCCTCGCGGCGACGGGCGTCACCATGGTCGACCGCTTCTGCGTGGGCAAGGCGGCCGACCATATGCGCTTCACCGCGACCGACGGCGTGTCGAGCGTGCCCGCCATCATGTTCCGCGTGCCCGACATCGAGGAGGTCTGCGCCTGCGATTCCGTGGTCGACCTCGTGTTCGAGGCGGTCGCGGAGCGGTGGCAGGGCAGGGTCAAGCCGAAGCTTATGGTCCGCGACATCCTGCGCCATACGGACGAGGACGCGCCGGCGCGGGCGGGGGAGGGCGCGGACGCGCTGCCCATGCCCGAGGGGGCGGACGGGGACGCGGGCGTCGATGCCGCCGCCCCCGCTG
>NZ_NFIE01000009.1:0-92221 GCF_002161605.1 [Collinsella] massiliensis
GACAGGTCGCTTTGAAGGCGGCCCCGCGGGGGCGCCAGCAGGTAGATGGGTCACCGCGCCGCGTACCGACATGGTATCCGCCGAACGGCGGTACGACCATATTGCAAATTATCAGTGCAGGTAGCGAGGTTGTCGTTTTCCCGGCTACTCGGCCACCCCCGTATAAACCGTTCGTTTCGCGCACTTTGGGTTGCGGCCGAGGCGACGGACGCCGCCGAAGCGGCGAAACACGGGAAATAGCACCCTCCGGTCACCCCGCAAAAGTTACCAAAGGTGAATTTTTTGGCAATTGCCCCGCGCGCACGTGCCGCCCGCCCCTCCGTGGTATGCTCGAACCCCATACGATTCGGTGAACGGTTGGAAACGTTCCGCGAGCGTCGACGCGGCGCTGCAATCGCGTTCCCCTACACCGATGCGAAGCGCGTAAGGAGCGTGGTAACACGATGCAGGAAGCTTGGGAAGGGTTCGAGGGCGGCACCTGGACCGACGAGGTCGATGTCCGCGATTTCATCCAGCGCAACTACACACCGTACGAGGGCGACGAGTCATTCCTCGTGGGTCCCACGGAGCGCACGAAGCAGCTCTGGAACACGGTGCTCGGCCTCCTCGAGGAGGAGCGCGCCAAGGGCGGCGTGCTCGATATGGACACCAAGGTCGTGACCGGCATCACGTCGCACCCGGCGGGCTACATCGACGCCGAGCACCCCGAGCTCGAGACGATCGTCGGCCTGCAGACCGATAAGCCCCTCAAGCGCGCCCTGCACGTGAACGGCGGTATCCGCATCGCCTGCCAGGCCGCCGCGCAGCACGGCTACGAGGTCGACCCCGAGGTCGTGGACATCTACACCAACAAGCGTAAGACGCACAACCAGGGCGTGTTCGACGTCTACAAGCCCGAGATGCGCGCCTGCCGCTCCGCCCATATCATCACCGGCCTGCCCGACGGCTACGGCCGCGGCCGCATCATCGGCGACTACCGCCGCGTTGCGCTCTACGGCGTGGATTTCCTCATCCGCGACAAGGAGGCGCAGAAGGCCGCGACGCCGAGCACCATGACCGAGGCCGTCATCCGCGACCGCGAGGAGCTCGCCGATCAGATCCGCGCCCTGCACCAGCTCATCGAGCTCGGCAAGATCTACGGCTTCGACATCTCGCGCCCGGCGGAGAACACGCAGGAGGCCATCCAGTGGATGTACCTCGCCTACCTCGCCGCGGTGAAGGAGCAGAACGGCGCCGCCATGTCCATCGGCCGCACCTCGACCTTCATCGACATCTACGCTGAGCGCGACCTGCGTCGCGGCACCTTCACCGAGGAGCAGATCCAGGAATTCGTGGATCACTTCATCATGAAGCTCCGCATGGTCAAGTTCGCGCGCACCCCCGAGTATCAGAACCTGTTCAGCGGCGACCCGCAGTGGGTCACCGAGTCCATCGGCGGCATGGGCGTGGACGGCCGCACGCTCGTCACCAAGATGAGCTACCGCTACCTGCACACCCTCGAGAACATGGGCACCTCGCCCGAGCCCAACCTCACGGTGCTGTGGAGCACGCGCCTGCCGCAGGCGTTCAAGGAGTTCTGCGCGAAGACCTCCATCGCGAGCTCGTCCATCCAGTACGAGAACGACGACGTCATGCGCGTCTACCACGGCGACGACTACGCCATCGCGTGCTGCGTGAGCTCCATGCGCGTGGGCAAGGAGATGCAGTTCTTCGGCGCCCGCGCGAACCTCGCGAAGTGCCTGCTCTACGCGCTCAACGGCGGCGTGGACGAGGTGTCGAAGAAGCAGGTGGGTCCGGCGTACCGCCCGGTGGAGGGCGACACGCTCGACTTCGACGACGTCATGAGCAAGTATCGCGACATGATGCGCTGGCTCGCCGGCGTGTACGTGAACACGCTCAACATCATCCACTACATGCACGATAAGTACTGCTACGAGGCCATCCAGATGGCGCTGCACGACCATCACGTGCACCGCTGGTTCGCCACGGGCATCGCCGGCCTCTCCGTCGTGGCCGACTCGCTCTCGGCCATCAAGTACGCCAAGGTGCACCCCGTGCGCGACGAGGACGGCGTGATCGTGGACTTCGAGATCGAGGGCGACTTCCCCAAGTACGGCAACGACGACGACCGCGTGGACCGGCTCGCCCACGACATCGTGCACGAGTTCATGGAGTTCGTACGCCGCAACGACACGTACCGCAACGCCGTGCCCACCACGTCGGTGCTCACGATCACCTCGAACGTGGTGTACGGCAAGAAGACCGGCGCCACGCCGGACGGCCGCAAGGCCGGCGTGCCCTTCGCGCCCGGCGCCAACCCCATGCACCAGCGCGACACGCACGGCGCCATCGCGAGCCTGAGCTCCGTGGCGAAGCTGCCGTTCCGCGACGCGCAGGACGGCATCTCCAACACGTTCTCCATCATCCCGGGCGCGCTCGGCAAGGAGGACGAGGTGTTCTTCGGTGACATCGACCTGGGCGAGATCGACCTGGGCGACGTGGCGTTCGAGAACCCGGCGCCCTGCTGCGGCGACTGCTAGGAACTTGATGCCGCGGCGAGGTAGAAAGCCGACGTGAGCCGACGCTTCGCCCCGCCGCGGCGGATAGAAATGCTATGATGGCGTTATCAATTAATGCGAAAGGAGACCGACATGCAGGTCAAGGATGTTCCCCAATCTCAGGCCGATAACCTCGTGAGCATGATCGACGCGTATGCGCAGAAGGGCGGCCACCACCTGAACGTCAACGTGTTCAACCGCGACACGCTCATCGACGCCCAGCAGCATCCGGAGAAGTACCCGCAGCTCACCATCCGCGTCTCGGGCTATGCGGTCAACTTCCACAACCTCACGAAGGAGCAGCAGGACGAGGTCATCAGCCGCACCTTCCACGAGCAAATGTAAGCAGGCGGCGCGAGCCGTCATGTGCCGCGGCGCTGCGGCGCCCGAGCGAGCCGGTCGCAGCCACGTGCCTGCGGTCGGCTCGTTGCTGAGTCATTGGGGACGGGTTCAAATGACTCAGTGAGTCAAACGAACCCGTCCCCAATGGCTCACGGCTGGGAAAGGGGTGTTCATGGCGAAGGTTGAGCTCAATGCGCTCGCGGGGGACGCGGCGTCGCGGTTCCCGCTCGGCCGCATTCATTCCATCGAGACGATGGGCACGGTGGATGGCCCGGGGATTCGCCTCGTGGTGTTCTGCCAGGGCTGTCCCATGCGCTGCGCGTACTGCCATAACCCCGATACCTGGGCGGCGGGCGCGGATGCGGGCACGCCGGCGAGCGTCGAGCACATCTTGGAGCTCTTCGAGAGCAACCACGCGTTCTACCGCTCGGGCGGCATCACGGTCTCGGGCGGCGAGCCTCTGCTGCAGCCGGATTTCGTGGGGGCGCTCTTCACGGCGGCGCATGACAGCCCGCACGGCCGCATCCACACCTGCCTGGACACGAGCGGCATCGCCTTCGACCCTGCCGCGCCCGAGCGCTTCGACGCCCTGCTTGGGGCGTGCGACCTGGTGCTGCTCGACATCAAGCATGCCGACCCCGCGGTGCATCGCGAGCTTACGGGGCGCAGCGCGGCGCGCATCCTGGCCTTCGGCGACGAGCTGGCGCGGCGCGGGATACCCGTGGTCATCCGCCACGTCGTGGTACCCGGGTATACGGATTCGGTTGAGGAATGCGAGCGGCTCGGCCGGCTCATAGCGCCGTGGCGCAACGTCGTCGGCCTCGAGATGCTGCCGTACCACACCATGGGCGTGGTGAAGTACGAGCGGCTCGGCATGCCGTACCGCCTCGCCGACGTTCCCGCCATGGACAAGGCGCGCATCCCCGAGCTGCGCCAGGCCGTGCTGCGCGGCATGAAGGCGGCGCGGTCAGGGGCGTAGGGGCGCCGGGGCTGGGCACGGGGGGCGCCGACGGTCGGCGATAATGCCGGGGGCGTCGGCAGCCGTGTCGACGCGCGGTCAGCGCACCCGCCAGTCTTCGCTTGCCGCCCCCCGCTTCGGCTCGCTGCCGCGCTATTGTTCGAGCGCGCGGCGCGCGAGCTCGAGGCATCCCATGATGCCCTGCTGGCCGTCGAGCGAGTTGCGCACGATGTAGTGCTCGAGGTCGTCCATCTCGGGCGTGACGATGTACCCGTTCAGCGCTTCCGCCGCCTTCGGGCGCGCGAGCTCCACGATGGGCGTGTGGTCGGCCACGCCGCCGCCGATGATGATCTTCTGCGGCGAGTAGCACAGGATGTAGATCGCGAGCGCCTGGCCTAGGTACCCGGCGAGGATGTCCATCGCCTCGGGTTCGTCGGCCATCTCGCCGCCGCTCTTTCCCCAGCGCTTCTTGATGCCCGCGCCGGAGATGAGCCCCTCGAGGCAGCTCGGGTGGAAGGGGCAGGAGCTGTCCGTCGCGATGGGATCGCGCGGGTCGGGCTTCATGGGCACGTGGCCGGCCTCGGGGTGCATCATGCCGTGCATGAGGTTGCCGCTCGAGAGCACGCCGGCGCCCACGCCGGTGCCGATGGTGAGGTAGAGCACCGTGTCGAGCCCCTGCGCGCAGCCGAACGTGGCCTCGCCCAGGCAGGCGACGTTCACGTCCGTGTCGTAGCCGCAGGGGATGCCGAGCGGCCCGGCGAGGGCGCCGAGCAGGTCGAAATCGCTCCAATGGGGCTTGGGCGTCTTCAAGATCTGACCGTAGCGCGGCGACGCGGGGTTCACGGCGGTGGGACCGAACGCGCCGATGCCGAGCGCGGCGATGCCCTTGTCTTGGAACCACGCGGCGCAGGCGGCGGCGGTTTCCGCAGGCGTCGTGGTGGGGATCTGTTCGGATTCGACCACCGTGCCATCGGCGAAGCCCGTCGCGCAGACCATCTTCGTCCCGCCGGCTTCGAGCGCACCCAAAAGAACGTTTTCCATATTCGCTGGACTCCTTTCCTGCGGAATGTCCCCTTCGCTTACTATAGAGGGGAAGTTTTGCAACTCATATGCACAGATGCGCGCTTTGATTTGCCTGGTGATGCGCCGAAACCGTCCCAAATGCGTCTTCCGGTGCAACCGGGGCGGATGCGAAGCATCGCGTCCGATTCGCCTCGGGCCATCGGCTTCGGCTTGAAGCGCGCCGGCGGAAACGCGCAGAGACAGGAAGGGGCAGCCATGGCAGCGACCATCGCCATCATCGGGGCGCTCGAGCAGGAGGTGCGCCACATCTACGACGCGCTCGGGGATCCCGTGTGGGAGGAGCGCGGCGGCCTGCACATCGCGCGCGGCATGCTGGGCGGACGCGAGGTCGTGGCGACGGTGGCCGGCATGGGCACGGTGAACGTGGCCGCCGCGACGCAACTGCTGCTGAGCGTGTACGACGCCGGCACCGTGATCTTCTCGGGCATCGCGGGCGGCCTCAACCCGGCGCTGCACATCGACGACATCGTGATCGGCGAGCGGCTGCGCTACACGGACACCGACACCGCGCTCATCGCGGAGTCCGCGCCCGGGCTCGAGGAGTTCGCCTCCACGCCCGAGCTCGTCGACCTCGCCGAGCAGGTGCTCCGCGCCCGCGGCTACGCGGCCATCGAGGACGGCGGCCGGCGCCCGGCCGGCACGGGCAACGCAGCCGGCGAGGCCGTCGCGGACACCCCCGTCTACCTGCGGGGAACCATCGCCACGGGCAATCGCTTCGTGACGGGTGCCGCCCTGCGCGCGGCCGTGGTCGCGGAGACGGCGGCGGACTGCGCGGAGATGGAGGGCGCGGCCGTCGCGCACATCGCCGCGAAGAACGGCGCCGCCTGCCTTGTGCTGCGCGCCATCTCGGACAACTGCGACGAGGCGTACGACGCGTTTTGCGAGCGAAGCTTCGACGTGGACGGCTATGCGCGCCGCGCGAGCGAGATCGTGCTCGACATCGTCGCGAAGCTCGACTGATACCATCCAGACAGGCTGCTTTTTATCATTTCGATAGGGGACCCATCATGGCCGATACCATCAACTACCAACGCGCGCACTTCGTGGCGAGCTACGGCAAGGCATCGCAGATCCCGCCGTCCACCTGCCCGGAGGTGAGCTTCGTCGGCCGCTCGAACGTGGGCAAGTCCTCCATCATGAACAAGCTGTTCGGTCGCAAGGGCTTGGTGAAGGTTTCGAGCACGCCGGGCAAGACGAGCAACGTGAACTTCTTCGAGGCGGACGGCGTGCACTTCGTCGACCTGCCCGGGTATGGCTTCGCCCGTCGCTCCAAGGCGGAGCGCGACCGCTGGGCGCAGCTCATCGGCGATTTCTTCGACCTCGAGCGCAGCTTCAACCTGGTGGTCTCGCTCGTGGATATCCGCCACGATCCGAGTGCGCTCGACCATCAGATGATCGCGTTTTTGCAGGAAAGCGAGCTGCCGTTTGTGGTGGCGCTTACCAAGGCGGACAAGCTCAGCCGCGGCAAGCAGAACCAGCAGCTTGCAGCGATAAAACAACAGCTCAACGTGCCTGCGGAAGACATCATCGTGACGAGTTCCGAGACCGGGCAGGGTATCGACGAGCTCAAGCGCCGTATCGAGGCCGCTTGCCTGTAGTGATTATTTCAGTACCTGGTACTGAAATTATCATTTGGGAAGCGCGGGCCTGCCGCCGGTTGAGGGCGTCCGCCCGCCGCATGGTGCGGTTGTGGTACGCTCGTAATGGCTGAAATGTACAGCCAAAGAGTCCAAATATACGGACGTTCAAGGGGAGCACGTGGCCACACCATTGGATTTCAGCGGCAAGGAGCAACTGTACCGTCAGCTGTACGACATCCTGTTCCAAGACATCATCAGCGGCGTGTACGCCGTGGGCGACCTCATTCCATCGGAATCCGAGCTCATGGAGCAGTACGGCGTTTCGCGCGCGACGGCGCGGCGGGCGATGGAGATGCTCTCCGATAACGGCATGATCAGCAAACGCCGCGGCATCGGGTCGGAGGTCATCGCGAGCCGCCCGAAGTCCGACCTCACCCACGTGACGAGTTTCTTGAAGAAAAGCAGCGACGACCGGGTCATCGCACAGAAACGCCTCGTCGACGCGGTGATCATTCCTGCAAGCGGTGAGATTGCCCAAGCGCTCCGCCTTGACGAGGGCGCGGATGTGTACCGTCTGCGCCGCGTGCGCTATAGCGGGGAGCGCCCGCTGTACCTCGAGATCAACTACTTCGAGCGCGCGTTTCTGCCCGACGCCATCAACCGCGACTTCTCGCGCGAGTCGCTGCGCGCCTACATTAGCGATAAGCTGCATGTGCGCTGGCGCCAGGCCACGCAGGAGATTCACGCGATCGTGGCCGACGAGGAACTCGCCTATCTGCTGAAGATCGAGGTCGGGGAGCCGCTGCTCTTTAGTAAGCGCATCTCCTTCGACACGCAGGGCGTGCCGCGTGAGTTCGTGACGACCTACTATCGAGCCGACCATTACCATATCGAGGTCGAGCTCGACGCATAGGAACGCGACGTTACTGGCAAGTGTTTCGCGCGCCGCGCATGCTCGTCAAATTGCTTCTGTGCAACCCATTTCAGCTCCTTACCAAAACCTTGCAAATTCCCTCTAGTCAAATGTACGTATATTCGTATAATCAAACCGGTAACACAGTATGCACGAGAAAGAGGTCGGTATGGCTCAGCCTGTGATCGGAACGCCGTGGAAGAAACTGGGCGCGCCTGTGTCGGACGCCGCGCTCGAGGGCGTGGAGAAGTATTGGCGGTGCGCGAACTACCTTGCTGTCGGCCAGATCTATCTGCGCAGCAACCCGCTCATGCGCAAAGATTTCGTGGACGAGAAAACCGGCGAGGTGCGTGATTTCGGTCGCGCGGACGTGAAGCACCGCCTCGTGGGTCACTGGGGCACCACGCCGGGTATCAACTTCCTCATGGGACACACGAACCGTCTCATCGCCGATCACCAGCAGAACGCCATCTTCCTCATGGGTCCCGGCCACGGCGGCCCGGCGGGGACTGCCCAGAGCCTCCTCGACGGCACCTATCGCGAGCGCTACCCCGAGATCACCGACGATGAGGCCGGACTGCAGACGTTCTTCCGCCGCTTCTCTTATCCCGGCGGTATCCCGAGCCACTTCGCGCCAGAGACGCCCGGTTCTATCCACGAGGGCGGCGAGCTGGGCTATACGCTCTCCCATGCTTACGGCGCGGTGCTCGACAACCCGAGCCTGCTTGCCGTGGCCGTGGTGGGCGACGGCGAGGCGGAGACCGGTCCCTTGGCTACGGGCTGGCAGGCGAACAAGCTCGTCAACCCGGCGACGGACGGCATCGTTCTGCCGATTCTCCACCTCAACGGCTACAAGATCGCGAACCCCACAATTCTCGCGCGCATCTCGGACGAGGAACTCGAGCAGTTCTTCCGCGGCATGGGTTATAACCCGCATGTGTTCGTTGCTGGCTTTGACGATGAGAGCCATGCCTCGATCCACCGCCGGTTCGCCGAGCTCCTGGAGCAGGTGTTCGACGAGATTTGTGACATCAAGGCATGTGCGCAGGCGCAGGTAGACGCCGGCGGTGAGGCGACGCGCCCCGTCTATCCCATGATCGTGTTCCGCACGCCCAAGGGCTGGACGTGCCCCAAGCACATCGACGGCAAGAAGACCGAGGATTCGTGGCGTGCGCACCAGGTGCCGCTTGCCTCGGCGAAGGACACGCGCGAGCACTTCCGCGTGCTGCGCGGCTGGCTGCGCTCCTACACACCTGAGGAACTCTTCACGCCCGAGGGCCAAATCCGTCCCGAAGTGACCGCGTTCATGCCGGAAGGCGATCTGCGCCTGGGCGCGAACCCCAACGCTAACGGTGGCACGGTGCGCCGAGAGCTCACGCTGCCAGACATCCACGCGCATGAGGTGCCGGTCGCCGAGCACGGCCACGGCTGGGGGCAGACCGAGGCGGCGCGCGTCTTCGGTGCCTACACGGCCGACGTGCTTGCACAGAATCTCGACGACTTCCGCATTTTTGGTCCGGACGAGACCGCTTCGAACCGCCTGCAGGCCGCCTACGACGTGACGCGTAAGCAGTGGGAGGGCGGCTTTTACGCGGACGAGGCCAACGACCAGCTCCTCGCCAGCCAGGGCAAGGTTATCGAGCAGTTGTCCGAGCATCAGTGCGAGGGCATGCTCGAGGCGTACGTGCTCACCGGCCGCCATGGCGTGTGGTCGAGCTACGAGAGCTTCATCCATGTGGTGGATTCCATGGTCAACCAGCACTGCAAGTGGCTCGAAGCGACCGTGCGCGAGATTCCGTGGCGCGCGCCCATCGCGGGGCTGAACATCCTGCTCTCGAGCCACTGCTGGCGCCAGGATCACAACGGGTTCTCGCACCAGGACCCTGGCTTCATCGACCTGTTGCTCAACAAGGCGAACGATACGCACGTGGTGAACGCCTACTACCCGGCGGATGCCAACATGGCTCTCGCGGTGGCGCAGCGCGTGTACCAGTCCACGAACTGCGTGAACGCCATCTTCTGCGGCAAGCAGCCTGCGCCGACGTTCAGCACGGTGGACGAGGCCGTGGCGGAGCTCGACGAGGGGCTCGCCGTGTGGCGCTGGGCGTGTACAGCGGATTCGCTCGCCGATGCGGACCTGGTAGTGGCGACCTGCGGCGACGTTCCCACGCTCGAAGCGCTTGCGGCGACTGACATGCTGCGCGAGCTCGGTGTCAAGGTATGGTTCGTGAACGTCGTCGATCTGCTCAAGATCCAGAACGCGAGCGAGAACGACCGCGCTATCAGCAATGAGCGCTTCGCTGAGTTCTTCGGCACGGGCGAGAAGCCGGTGCTCTTTTGCTTCCATGCCTATGCGGGCACTATCCGACGCTTGGTGTGGGACCGTCCCGGCCACGATGCCTGGCGCGTGCATGGTTACGAGGAGAAAGGCTCCACGACCACACCGTTCGACATGCTGCGCCTGAACAACATGGATCGCTGGGAGCTCGCGGCCGACGCGCTGCGCCTGGTGGGTGCCGTGCGCGGCGATGCGGACGTGTTCGCCGAGCAAATCTCGGCGTGGGAGGCGTTTCGTGAGGAGGCGTTCCAGTTCGCGGTTGACGAGGGATTCGATCACCCGGCGTTCACGGATTGGGTGTGGCCCGAGGCGGCGGAGCAGGGCGACGCCGACGGCGCGCTTTCCGCGACGCAGTTGACCGCCGGCGACAACGAATAGGTGCATCGACATGATGGAGACGCTGCCCGACCGAGTTGGCTGGGCAGCGTCTCCGCTTCCGCTCCGCCAGAATGACTCATTTGGGGACGGGTGCGAAACGCGTCCCCAAATGAGTCATTCTGGTGTCGCTTTCCGCTTGAAGCGGCGAACGGTTCAGATGGAACTTGCGCAATCCTCCCAGTAGGATACTAATCAAGAAGAAATTGCAACGCATGCAGCTTCGCAAACGGGGAGGGGGTGCGCCATGCAGACGGCAAACGCTGTTCGCTATCTTGCAGAACATCCTGGCGTGACCCCTTCCGAAGCTGCCGAGGCTCTCGGCATAAGCGTTCGAACCCTGCGCAGCCATGTAAAGCAGGCGAACGACGACCTCGCGGCCGTGGCCTCCATCGACCTTGTCCGGAATCGAGGATATTCGGTCGATATCCAAGATCGCGACGCTTTCGATGCGTATCTAACAGATGAAGAAGAGTTGCAGCGCGACGGCATTCCCCAGACCCGTGAAGAGCGCGTCGCGTACCTGCTCAACGATTTGCTATCTCGCAGCACCTGGATTACGCTCGATGAGCTTTCGGAGATGTTGTTTGCGTCGCGAAGCGTTATCACAGGTGACCTCAAACAGGTTGAGCGCACGCTTGAGGCGTATGGCCTTTCGCTTGCGCGGCGGCCTCACTACGGAGTGCGTGTTGAGGGATCAGAGCTTGCTCGTCGTTTATGCCTCGCCGCATCGATGATGCGCGGTGAGTTCGACGAGGCGATTGCAACGCATGATGCGGATGATAGCGATGTCACCCTGCCTGCTAATTCCATCGACCAGCGTCACCTTTTGCAGGTTATCGCTGAAACCGTCGACGGCGCGATTGCGGGCCACGATTTCCATATCAACGCCGTTGCCTATCAAAACCTACTCGTGCACATCGCTGTGGCGCTCGTCCGCATTCGCTCGGGACACTATATGCCGGCGGAAACCGAGCATGTAGAGAAGATCAGGGCTTCGCGCGAATGGTCGGTGGCACAGGATATCGCCGACCAGATTGGCGCTGCAGCAGGGGTCGAGCTACCTCAGGAAGAAGTTGCCTACCTAGCCATTCATCTAGCGGGGAAACAGACGCTGTGGTCGGCTTCCGACGGTGAGGAAAACCTGGTGATCTCGGACGAGGTCTGGGATGTGGTAGGCGAGATGCTCGATCGTATCTGGCAGGTATTCCATATCGATTTCAGAGCTGATCTCGAGCTACGCATGAACCTCGCCCGGCATATCGTGCCGCTTGCCGTGCGTCTGCAGTATCACTTGCAGATCGACAACCCCATCCTCGCCGACATCAAAGCGCGCTACTTGCTCGCATGGTCGCTTGCGGTGGAGGCAGATGAGGTGCTGCGTGTCCATTACGGTGCGATTCCCTCCGAAGCGGAAACCGGCTACATGGCACTTGCCTTCGCCCTCGCGCTTGAACGCCAGAAGACCGCGCCGGGAAAGAAGAATATCCTCGTGGTGTGCGCCACCGGTGCCGGTTCCGCACGTCTGCTCGAATATCGGTGCCGTCGTGAGTTTGGTGAATATGTCGACAAAATCGTGACCTGTGACGTCATGCATCTCGATCAGATGGATCTTGCTGGCATCGACTACGTGTTCACGACAGTGCCGCTCGGGCGCTCCCTGCCCGTGCCGGTTCGCGAAGTCGCCTACTTCTTCGACGACGAGGAGATCGTCGGCATGCGCGATCTGCTACGTCACGGCGTACCAACGGGTCTGCTCGCGCGCACGTTCGACGAGCGGCTGTTCTTCCCACATCTCCCGTGTTCTACGAAGGACAGCGTGCTCCATGAATTGTGCGAGCAGATTCGAAGGGTGCGTACGGTCGATGCGCGCCTGGAAGAATTCGTTTGCGAGCGCGAGCGCGTGACGGCAACGTCCTTCGGCAATAACGTCGCGATGCCGCATCCCCTGGAGCCGGTGAGCGATGAAACGTTTATCGCGGTCGCTCTCCTCGACAAGCCGGTCGTATGGGATGAGCGCGGCACCACGGTGCAGGCGGTGTTTCTCATTTCGTTTGCCCGCAGCGCAGGCCGCGAACTCGACCGGCTGTTCAGCATCTTGGCGGAGTTCTTTATGGATGGTGCCGCCGTGGCGCGTCTTGTGAGCGATCAGAGCTGGGACTGCTTGGTGCAGCTCGCGAACGGGTTCGAAGCTGCGTCACCACAAGCCTCTTCACCCGCTTGATACATCCTGCGGGGATGCCCGCATCTCCATATCCGGTTAGGTGCACCTTACCGGACAGCGGAAGGGTTCGATATTGGAAGGAGTTGATCATATGGAAGAAGATGCTCTCACCGGTTGCGAAGCGATTTCGTTCGGCCTCATTGCAGTCGCTGGCCAGGCTCGAAGCCTTGCGTTCGAAGCGCTCGCAGCGGCGCGTGAGCATGACTTCGTCCGCGCGGATGAGTTGCTCGAGCAGTCGCGCACGGCAGGTCTCGAAGCTCACGAGCAGCAAACGAAGTTGCTGGTGAAGGAAGCTAACGGCGACCACACGCCCGTTGATGTGATGCTCGTGCACGCACAGGATCATCTCATGACCGCCATGCTCGCGCAGGAGCTCATTGAGGAGCTCGTGTACCTGCACAAGGAGAAGGTAGATCGCGCGGGGTAGCGCGGTGTCGCTTAGACCCAAAACAACGTATCGGGAAAGGAGAGCCCTCATGAAGGTCTTGCTGGTCTGTGCTGCTGGTATGTCAACGAGCATTCTCATGAAGAAGCTCGAGAAGTATGCCGAGGAACAAGGGATCGAGTTCAGCATCAGCGCGACGGGTTGGGCAAACGCGAAGGATGCCTGCGGCGGCGTCGATTGCGTGCTCATGGGCCCACAGGTCGCCTATCAGAAAGCTAACGTCGAGGCTATGGTCGGCGGCATTCCCGTTGCCGTGATTCCCCCGCAGGACTACGGCATGGGAAATTGCAAGAGTATCTTCGACCTCATTGATGAGCTTCTAGGAAAGTAGGTGCATACGCATGGCAAGCCTGAACAAGTTATACGAAAACCCCGTCATGCAGAAGCTGCAGACGCTGGGTGGGAAGTTCCAGTCCAACAACGCGCTCAACGCAATCAGCAACGGCATGATGGGTACGATGTCCCTCATCCTCGCCGGCTCCATTTTCACCATCATCGCAACGCTCTTGAGTCTTACCGGTGTCTTGCAGGCGACAGACACGGTGTATCAGTGGCTTCAGCTCCCGTATAACATGACGCTGGGGCTCGTCTCGGTTGCCGTGGCATTTGGCATCGCCTATTCATATTCGAAGTCCCTTGGCATTGGTAAGGAGCTCGCCAACGGCTTCGTTTCCATGTTCCTGTTCCTTATGGTGGCGAGTCCCGCACACTCCGTCGTGCTCGAGGACGGCTCGGCTCTGACGGTGCTCGACACCTCATTCCTCGGCGCTACTGGCTTGTTTACGGCCATCATTATGTCGCTCGTAGTCGTGCGCATCATCAAGTTTTGCACCGACCACAACGTGACCATTAAGATGCCCGATTCTGTCCCGCCGTTTTTGGGTGACTCGTTCGCGGCACTCATTCCTCTCGTAATCAATATTGTGTTGTGGTGCGGTTTGAACACGCTGTGCCAAAACATCCTTAGCGCAAGCATCCCCGCTCTCATCATCGGGTTGCTTTCTGTGCCGCTCGGTGCGCTCATTTCCGTTCCCGGCATGTTCGTCTTGGGCTTTATCTGCATGCTGTTGTGGAGTATGGGCATTCACGGGACCGCCATTACCAACGCCATCGTGTTTCCCGTGCTCATGGGTGCCTACCAGGTCAATGCGGAGCTGGTGGCATCCGGTGCCGCGCCGGTGTTCAGCGCTGTTATGCTCTTCGGCGCTCTAACGACCGTTGGGGGCACGGGCAACGTGCTGCCTCTGGCGATTTGCTGCCTGCGCTCGAAGTCCGCGCAGCTTCGAGCTGTGGGCAAGGCGGGCGTCGTTCCGGCAGTCTTCAATATCTCCGAGCCCATGCTCTTTGGTGCCCCGATCATGTACAATCCCATCCTCGCCGTTCCATTTATCCTTAACGGTCTCATTACCATGCTGATTATTTATCTGGGTTATATGGTCGGCTTCCTCCAGCCGGGATACGTGCTGATCATGACCGCCTTGCCGGTGTTCATGCAAGAAGTCCTTGGTTCCATGGCGTGGCAGAACATCTTCATTCCCATCGTCGCCTTCGTTGTGGGTTATCTGGTCTATTCGCCGTTCGTGCGCATCTACGACAAGCAGTGCTTGGAGAACGAGCAGGCGGAGACAGCATCCGCAGGCAAGTAGGCTCATTTTCTCGGCGCCGGTGTTCGCTTTCCGGCGCCGTTTTTGGACAACGGCGAAAGGACGGTGCATATGGGCACGTCATTTCCAAAAGGGTTCTTCTGGGGTGGTGCTACGGCGGCGAACCAATGCGAGGGCGGTTGGAACGAGGATGGCCGTGGGCCGATTCCGCTCGATATGACGCTCAGCGGGAACAAGGTGACGCCGCGTTTTACCACGATGCAGCTGTCGGATGGACGCGTAGTCAAGGTCGCACCGTTCGCCCCCGAACCCGAGGGCGCGAAGCGTGTGGTCGTCGATGGTGAGTACTATCCCAGCCATGACGCTGTCGATGCGTATCACCGATACAAAGAGGATATAGCGCTCTTTGCCGAAATGGGTTTCAAGATGCTTCGGATGTCGATCAGCTGGTCGCGTATCTTTCCCAGGGGCATTGAGTCCGCGCCTAACCAGGCGGGCTTGGCATTCTATCGGTCGGTGTTCCAAGAGCTCCAGGCGCACTGCATCGAACCGCTCGTGACGATATGCCATTACGATACCCCGCTCTATATCGAGGAGGAGCTTGGCGGCTGGTCGAATCGCGAGGTGATCGGACTTTTCGACCGCTTCGTGCAGACGATCTTCACGGAGTATCGCGGCTTGGTGAAGTATTGGCTCACTTTCAACGAGATCAACAGCCAGCTTGTCGCCAAGACGTTCGCGCCCGAGCACGCGGCGGGCATGATGCAGAAGAGCTATCAAGCGCTGCACAACCAGTTCGTAGCGAGTGCGCGAGCGGTGCGCGCTGCCCATCGAATCGATCCGGACTACCAAGTGGGCTGCATGATTTGCTCATTCTGCGACTATCCTCTTACCTGTGACCCACACGACGTCCTCGCCTGCCAGCAGAAGGCACAGAACATGTTCTGGTACTGCGGTGACGTTATGGTGCGCGGGGCATATCCGCCGTACGCGCAGCGCATCTGGAACGACGATAGGATCGAGCTTGCATGGGGCGATGGAGACGTTGAAGATCTGAAGCTCGGAACTGTCGATTTCTTCAGCTTCTCCTATTACTCGACCTCGTGCGTTACGACGCACGAGGGCGTGGAGAAGGATGGGGCGGCGAACATGTCGCTCGGTGTGAAGAACCCGTATCTCGAGTATTCCGAGTACGGTTGGTCGATGGATCCTATCGGCCTGCGCTACCTGCTCAACGAGATTTATGGGCGCTATCAGATTCCCATCATGGTGGTGGAGAACGGGTTGGGAACGACGGATATTGTCGAGCCGGATGGATCCATCCACGATCCGTATCGCATCGAGTATCTCCGTGCGCATATCGAGGCGCTGAAGGCCGCTATTGCCGACGGTGTCGATCTGCGCGCCTACACACCGTGGGGCTGCATTGACCTGGTGAGCGCGTCGACCGGCGAGATGCATAAACGGTACGGCTTTATTTACGTTGATCGTCATGATGACGGTACCGGCACGTTCGATCGCATTCGCAAGGACAGCTTCTACTGGTATAAGAAGGTCATCGCGTCAAATGGCGAGGACTTGGACTAGCGCTGGGAGTTGCGTGAAGAAAAACAGCGCTTGACTGAGCGGTGGTCGGTGGCGGATATGCAGCCGGCCATCGCTTTCTTGGCGCACGTTTTATACCCGTCCCAAACGTGCATTATCTATCTCCCTACGCCCCGAATTCCGTGATGGGGATGACGTACACGCCGCTCGGCATCTTCCACATGTATGAGGCCTTTCCGACCAGCACGGCTAAAAACGAGGGCTCGGCGTTTCGCGCTGCGGGGTTGCGCGCGATTTTGTCTTTCAGCCGGAGCAGGTTCTTTTCCGCCGCTGCCACCTTTTCCTCGCTGAGTTTGACTTCGAACGCCCCCACCTGCCGTCGGGCAGCTCGATGATGATATCGACTTCCAAACCATCCGCGTCGCCGTAGTAGTACACGTATGGCTCGGGAATCAGCCCCAGAGCCGTGCAATATATACGAACGTCGTGCACGCAAGGCTCTTCGAAGAGCGTACCGAAGACCTGTGTTTCGCGCAGCAACCAATTGGGGTTCATTCCGAGCAGCGATGCGGGAAGCGACGGGTCGGCAAACGTGCGCTTGGGCTTCGATCACCCGGCATTCACCGATTGGGTGTGGCCCGAGGCGGCGGAGCAGGGCGATACAGACGGTGCGCTCTCCGCGACGCAGTTGACCGCCGGCGACAACGAATAGGCATACCAAATACGGCGGAGACGTTGCCCGTCCTAGCTGGCAGGGCACCGTCTCCGCTTCCGCTCCGCCAGAATGACTCATTTGGGGACGGGTGCGAAACGCGTTCCCAAATGACCTTGTTACAGTCTGTAATACGTATTACACTAGAGCTGTCTCCAATACTACCAGGAGAAGGAGGCGCTCATGTCCGATCTCGTTTCCGCGCGCATCGCCCCGGAGATCCGCCGACAGGGCAACAAGGTGCTTGCGCAGTTGGGGTCTACGCCGAGTGAGCTCATCCGCAGCGCGTATGAATACGTTATAGCAAAACGGCAGCTTCCGCAGGTAGAGCCCGGTGAAGAGAATCGAAGCGATGCCATGCCCGACGCGGCATCGCTCGACGCACTTGTGGCCTCCATCGCGCAGTCGACGGTGGGCGTGCCGTCATCCGCGTGGGACGCGATCGACGGCGGCGACTACAAGGCGTATATCGCGGCGGCGCGAGAGGCGGACTATGAAGCTCTTGCTTGATACCTGCGTGCTCATCGATTATTTCGGCCGCCGAGAACCGTTCTTTGAGGCATGCAACTCGCTGCGCATCGCGGAATGGTACGGGGAGTTCGAGCTCTGGGCTTCGGCGAAGTCGTTTACCGACGTGTTTTACGTGCTATCGCGTCATATCCCGGCTGCCGATATCCAACAGGCATTTTGCGCGGCAGCATCGTTTCTGCACGTCGTTTCGATAGACGGAGACGATATTCTTAACGCTGCGCAAGCGTCATGGGACGATTTTGAGGACTGCTTGGTGTACCAGGCAGCGAAGAAGATCGGTGCAGACTGCGTCGTCACGCGCGATAAGGGTGGCTTCTCCCGGTCGCGCATTTCTACGATGACGCCCGATGAGGTAGGTACTTGGTTGTGCCGAGAGCGCCGCCGCGCATACGCTTCAGTAACCATCACGCGCGAGATGGTCGAAAAAGCCTGCGCGCAGCTCGACGACGAGGGCATGTGCTAGCTAAGTGGGACTCAGAGACCTGGTGTCAAAGTCCCACTAGCTCCGGTGGCCACCGCGGTTGGCTTCGCGGCCTTGGCCGGCGCGATTGCGGCCATGGGCGTTGCCGCCGCGCTTGCCGGAACCGCGTTGGGGCTTGCCACCGTTCCCGCTGCTCCGCTTGCCCGGTGAGACTTTGGCACCAGGTCTCTGAGTCCCACTGCGCGCGGGGTTCGGGCGCGTGGGGCGGATGAGGCACTTCGGACCAAAGCCAATAAGATCGGTGCGTCCGGCCTTCTGTAGAGCTTCGCGCACCAGATCGTAGTTCTCGGGTTTGCGATACTGAATAAGCGCGCGTTGGAGCGCCTTTTCGTGCGCGGTTTTCGGCACGTAGACGGGCTTCATGGTGCGCGGGTCGACGCCGGTGTAGTACATGCAGGTCGACATCGTGGACGGCGTGGGGTAGAAATCCTGCACCTGCTCGGGCATGTAGCCCATATCGCGCACGTATTCGGCAAGTTCCACGGCTTCCTTGAGCGTGCTGCCGGGATGACTCGACATGAGGTAGGGCACGAGGTACTGCTTCTTGCCGAGCTGCTTGTTCATGCGGCGGTACTCGTCCACGAAGCGGTCGTACACGGCGCGGCTCGGCTTGCCCATGACGGAGAGCACGGCGTCGCTCACGTGCT
Organism: [Collinsella] massiliensis; assembly: GCF_002161605.1. NCBI lineage: Bacteria > Bacillati > Actinomycetota > Coriobacteriia > Coriobacteriales > Coriobacteriaceae > Enorma > [Collinsella] massiliensis. Next base: position 18,337 of record NZ_NFIE01000009.1, read on the forward strand.
CCGGCGCCACCTTGAGCTGGCCGGAGACGTGGTGTTCGCAGAGCTCGCGCAGGAACGTCTGCTTGGGGTCTGGGTCGGCCAGCAGGTAGTCGAAGCGGATGCCGCTGCGCACGAAGACCTTCTTCACGCCGGGAAGCGCGCGCAGCTCGCGCAGCAGCCGCACGTAATCCTCGTGGCTCACGTCCATCTGCCGGCACACGCTCGGCCAGAGGCAGCGCTTGCGCACGCAGGCGCCGCGCGTGAGCTGCTTCTTGCACGCAGGCTGGCGGAAGTTCGCGGTGGGGCCGCCCACGTCGTTGATGTAGCCCTTGAAGTCCGGTTCCTCGGTGATGCGCCGCGCCTCGGCGATGAGGCTCTCGTGGCTGCGCGCCTGCACGATGCGCCCCTGGTGGAACGTGAGCGCGCAGAAGCTGCACTCGCCGAAGCACCCGCGGTTCGAGATGAGCGACATCTTCACCTCTTTGAGCGCGGGCACGCCGCCGTCGGCCTCGTAATCCGGGTGGTAGCAGCGGGTGTAGGGGAGGTCGTAGGCCTCGTCGAACTCGGCTTGGCTGAGCGGTTTCGCCGGCGGGTTCTGCACCACGTAGACGCCGTGCGGGTAGGGCTCGACCAGGCGATGCCCGCTGAAGGGGTCCATGTTCTCGTACTGCACGTTGAAGCTGCGCGCGTAGGTGAGGCGGTCGACTTCGAGCTCGTCCCAGCTGGGCAGCGTGACGGCGTCGTACACGCCGTCGATCGAGCGCGTGCGGTACACGGTGCCGTCGATGTAGGTGACCTGGTCGATGGGCAGGCCGGCGTCGAGCGCCTCGGCGAGCTCCACGACCGGCCGCTCGCCCATGCCGTAGATGATGAGGTCCGCGCCGGAATCGAGCAGCACGGAGCGCTTGAGCTTGTCCTGCCAGTAGTCGTAGTGGGCGAGGCGGCGCAGGCTCGCCTCGATGCCGCCCAGGATGATGGGTGTGTCCTTGAACGTGCGGCGGATGAGGTTGCCGTAGACGATGGTCGCGTGGTCGGGCCGCGCGCCCATGCGCCCGCCCGGCGTGTAGGCGTCGGTGCGGCGGCGGTGCTTGCTCACGCTGTAGTGGTTCACCATGGAGTCCATGTTGCCGGCCGAGACGAGGAAGGCCAGCCGCGGCTCACCGAGCGCGGCGATGCTCGCGGGGTCGCGCCAGTCGGGCTGGGCGATGAAGCCCACCTTGTAGCCATGCGACTCGAGCAGCCGGCAGATGATCGCCGCGCCGAAGGAGGGATGGTCCACGTAGGCGTCGCCGCAGATGTAGACGAAGTCGCACTGCTCCCAACCGCGGGCGTCCATGTCCGCGCGCGTGGTGGGCAGGAAATCCGCGCGCGTGAGGCCGAGCGCCGTGGGACCCGCCGGGTCGCGGTGGGCGCGCGCGGGCGCGGCGCGGCGCGGGGAGGCGGGGGCGGACTTTTCGTGACGCTCGGTTCGCTGCGGATGACGTCGTGCGCTCATGCGGCTCAATCCCATCTTCGTGTGATACTTGGTTCTGTCTTATGATAAGCAACTCGTCCAGGGAGCGTGCCGTTTTGAACTGTGTGGTCCAAAACGCCCTCACCCCTCATGACGTACCCAATGCGCCGGTGCGATTACAGGAGAAGTTCGCGCATCACGGCACCGTATGTCTCTTTGATGCGAATCGCAAGCGCTTCCGCATATCTCGGGCGACCGAGGGTGGCATCGTACGAGGATCTAGGGATGAACCGCTGCATCTGCTGTGCGAATTCATGTGATGTCGCAAGCGCCGCAGCGCGTTTCCCTCCGGACGCTAAAAGCTCCGGTAGCTGCTGCACGCATCCGTAATCGCTATGTTTGAGCTTCACCATGCGAGCGACCTCGTCAACATGCCAACTACGGTTTCCGATAATCCACGGGATATCCCAGAGGTCGCGATAGCGCGGCGTTTGCGATGAGTTGGCGAATGAGATGAGCTTGTCGGCGAGAATCTCATCTGTGCTTTGACAGCGTACGAGCATGTTTGCGAACGATTGGGGCAGTTCGGGGTAGTTGATTGATAGAAAGCGAGGGGCGGCATCGTAGGACGGGATCCGGGCAATCTCGATTTTGATGCGCTGAGAGGGAAGGTCGGGACGCTCGGGAGCGGTGTCGACGATGACCTGCCAGCGCTTCAGCGAGCCTCCTCCGTCGAATGCCTTGATGGACGTAGGCTCTTTAACGCGAATGCCGAGGTGATACTGCGCGTCGAGGGCGCGCGACAGCACGTTGGCAAAGCCCGCGAGGTCAACCGCATCAAGCTCTTCTGCGGTGGTGAAGTCCAGGTCTTCGCTGTATCTCACGTTGCCGTAGCACAGCCTCAGGCAGGTGCCCCCCTGGAACACGAGCCGTCCCAGCCATTCGGAAGCGTCGAGTGCGGCGAGGATGTCGTAGTGCAGGAGCTCCTTCTCCACAACGGGAAGGAGACTCGTAAGGTGGTGCCGCTGCGCGACCGCGCGAGCGAACTCTGAAAAGGTTTTACTGCTCATCCGCAAGCTCCTCCCAGATAATGAGGTCGAGTGAACGGCGCGCTCGTTTGAGGCCGGCGACGGTATATTGTTTCGTGGCCAGCTTCAGGGGGCTATCGGGAACCTCGATTGTATTCGCCGTGATCTCGAAGGCATCTGCCTTCGTGTGAATATACTCAATGGAGCCAAACGGCGTGCAGAAAAGTCCTTCCCGGCCCGAGGTCACTACCGTAAGGCGGTCGACGGGAATCTGTGAGATGATGCCCCAACGCGAGGCGGCGCTTTCCATTCCGATGAAGCAGATGCAGCCGAAGCGCAGCAGCGCCGCAATTTCCTCAATCGGCTGGTATCTGGTTGGAGCGGTCGTGGGGTGCCAGTACAGGTCGCGTGCAATGCGTTCGATGACACGGGCGTCTATCAGGCGCCTGATGCTGCTCCTGAGCTTCTCGCCCCGCTCATCGAGGAGCAATCCGATATCTCGAGAACGATACGCATTTTTGACCTGTTCGAGCTTGCTGAAACGCTGCTGTGCTTCTAAAAGCTTCATCTCGTCCTCCTACTCATGCAGTATACAGTAATCGGCTATATTTGGCTTGTTTCTGTATGGCTAATAGCGGAATCGGCGCGTTGCGGGCATGTTCTCGGGTGAGCGAGCAAGACCGCTTACATTGAGGCCTGACGGTGTGGATGCATGCCTGCGCGCTGACTGAGCCTCGAATCACCCGACGGGAGTTTGCTATACTGATTCCGGCCCAAAGGCCCCTGACGATGGCAGCCGTACCAGGATCGCAAAGACGGCGCATCGATGCGCGGCATGCGCGCGGAAAGGGGTCCGTATGGATTGGCTTGTTCTGGTTGCGTCCGGTGCGATGGAGGCCGTGTGGGCGCTCGCGCTCGACCGGGCGGAGGGTTTCACGAAGCCGCTGCCGACGATCATCTTCCTCGCTGCGCTCGCTGTGAGCATGCTGGGCTTGAGCCATGCCGTGAAGAGCATTCCCATTGGGACGGCGTATGCCGTGTGGGTGGGCATCGGTGCGGCGGTCACCGTCGGCTACAGCATGATCACCGGCGCCGAGGCCGCATCTCCGGCTAAGATCGCACTGCTCGTGGGCCTCGTCGCCTGCGTGGTCGGGCTCAAACTGGTCGGTGACGCGCATTAGGGGAGGCGCGGGGCGAGCTTGCCCGTTCTCCGCAACACTGCCCGATAGGGACGCATGTATCGTGGTGTTTTATCCCTTCCGCGCATCACGCGGGCGCGCTTCCGGCGTATAGTTTTCCTCGTAGAACCGTTGCTCGGCACGGCACGCCACACGCTGCCGCGTGCTGCCCGAGGGAAAGGCTGGGACGCGATGGACACCAAGGAGCTGGCACTTCAGAAGCACGCGGAGTGGCGCGGCAAGATCGAGGTCGTGAACCGCGTTCCGCTCGAGACGCGCGAAGACCTCTCGGTCGCCTACACGCCGGGGGTCGCGGCGCCGTGCCTCGAGATCGCGCGCGACCCGGATCTCTCGTACACCTACACGCGCCGGGGGAACCTCGTCGCGATCGTCACCGACGGGTCGGCGGTGCTCGGCCTGGGCAACATCGGCGGCGTGGCGGGCATGCCCGTCATGGAGGGGAAGTGCGCGCTGTTCAAGGCGTTCGCCGACGTTGATGCCTTCCCGCTGTGCATCGACTCGACCGACGTCGACGTCATCGTGGACACCATCGTGCACATCGCCGGCAGCTTCGGTGGCATCAACCTCGAGGACATCGCCGCGCCGCGCTGCTTCGAGGTTGAGCGCCGCTTGAAGGAGCGCATCGACATCCCCGTGTTCCACGACGACCAGCACGGCACGGCGGTCGCGGTGTGCGCCGCGCTCATCAACGCATGCCGCGCGGTGGGGAAGCGCATCGAGGACGTGCGCGTGGTGTTCTCGGGCGCGGGCGCGGCCGGCATCTCGATCGCGCGCCTCATGCTGCGGCTGGGCGTGCGCGACATCGTGCTGTGCGACATCGACGGCGCGCTGTACCCGGGCAAGGCGGGGATGAACCCCGCGCAGGTGGGGATGGCTGCGCGCACGAACCCCCGGCGGGTGACGGGGAGCCTCGCCGATGCGCTCGCGGGCGCGGATGTGTTCGTGGGCGTTTCCGTGGCAGGCGTGGTATCGCAGGATATGGTGCGCTCCATGGCGCCCGGGGCGGTCGTCTTCTCGCTGGCGAACCCGGTGCCGGAGATCATGCCCGATGAGGCGCTCGTCGCGGGCGCGGCCATCGCGGCGTCTGGCCGCTCGGACTACCCGAACCAGATCAACAACGTGCTCGTGTTCCCCGGAGTGTTCCGCGGGGCGCTCGACGTGCGGGCGCGCGACATCACGGAGGGCATGATGCTCGCTGCCGCGCATGCCATCGCGGGGCTCGTGGGCGATGACCTCGCGCCGGACTATATCATCCCGTCGCCCTTCGACGAGCGCGTGGCGCCCGCCGTGGCGGCTGCCGTGGCCGAGGAGGCGCGTGCGGAGGGCCTTGCGCGGGCATAGGAAGCGGTTTTTGCATGGCGCCCGCCGATTTCTGGTGGTGAAATTCAGATATGCACGATGCGGCGGCGCTGAGCGCCTAAATTTGCCGAACGAAATGGCGCCGCCTCGAATCTGGCGAAGCGAATCCTGCGGTTTTGTTGCTCTCGGCGCGCACGGCGGTCGGTTGTAGCCGCTAATGGAAGCACCGACGGGCCGTCCAATCGCGCATATCTGAATTCCATCACCAGAAAAGACGCGCATGCGATCAAAAACCGCGGCCGGCCACCCGCCAGCATCCTAGTGAGGTGCAATTTGCGCCGCAATGCCACGCAAACGGAGGCGCTACGTTCGGCCGCGGCGCGGCGACGCCCGAATACAGCGCATCGCGCCAAGCGACGAGCTGTTCTATTCTTCAGACCCCGCTGTCGCGATGAGCGAGGCATAGTCTCGGAGGGTGGAGAAGATGCGGTTCACGATGACGAGTTCTTCATCATGGTAGGAATACAGCAGCACGTACCGTTTGATGAAGCACGCCCGCAGGTTGCGTGCCGCGCATGAGAGTTGGCTCGAGATGGCATAGAGCTTTGGATTGTGTGAGATGCGGTCGACTGCCTCCGCAAACGCTGTCAAATGTTCGCGCGCGGCTTGCGGGCTCGCGAGGGTCACTGCGATATATTCGATGATATCCTCGAGGTCCTGACGAGCGCGGTCTGTCCAAACGACCCTACAAGCCATATTTCGCTCGAATCGCTTCGATGCCCGCACTCATATCGGATATCCTGCCGGCGCGAATATCCCGATCCGCTTCTTGGAGGAGCCGTTCGAGGTGCTCCGCGGGCGTTTCGCGGCGAAACTCACGAAATAGGTTTGCGTCGATGACGACGAACTGCTCGTAGCCGTTTTTTGTAACGATGACGGGTTCGCCTGCTTGGGCAACCTTTTTGGAAAATGCGGCGCTATCTTTGAGCTCGCTGATCGGAACACATGTGGCCATAATTACCTCCTTATTATGGGTGAATTATACCCATACATGTAGCGACCAGCAACGTGACCCAGCCGTGTCCGCCTGGAGGCGCGATGAGTTACGCCACTGCGCCATGTGACTCGAAGCGATTCGCCCCGAGACGATCCCGGTCCGCCGCCTTCGCGCACCTGCTACAGGTACTCGATCTGCGCTCCGGCGTTATCGCAGGTGAGGATATGCGTCTCGCATTCGGGGAACTGCTCGCGCAGGCGTACCTGCAAAAACTTCGCCACGATGGTGTCGTCGGTCACCGCCATGAGCGTGGAGCCCGAGCCGGAGATCCACAGCGTCTTGGCGCCGCCCTCGAGGCAGGTTGCCCGGATGGCGTCGTAGTCGGGGATGAGCGCGCGGCGGTACGGTTCCTGCAGGCGGTCGTCGTTCGCTGCGGCGATGAGGTCGGTGTCCCCGGTCTCGAGCCCGCGCGTGAGCCCGGCGACGCGCCCCATCTGCCACACGGCGGTGGAGAGCGGCACCTCCTGCGGCACGACCTTGCGCGCCTCGCTCGTGTGCACCTCGTACGGCGGGATGATGGTGACGAAGCGCAGGCGGTCGCTCACGGCGTAGCGCAGGCAGCGCGGCAGCTCGCCGGTGGGGGTGAACGAGCAGACGGCGGCGCCGAGCAGCGCGGGCGCGACGTTGTCCGGGTGCCCCTCCATCTGCGCGGCGAGCGCCACGAGCTCGTCGCGCGTCACGGCGCGGCGGGTGAGGGCGGCGGCCCCCATGATGCCCGCGACGACGCAGGTCGAGCTCGAGCCCAGGCCGCGCGCGACGGGAATCTGGGTATCGATGTCGATGGAGATGGGGAACGGCTCCCTGCCCCACGCCTTGAGCGCTTGGACAAACGCCTGGTAGACCATGTTGTCTTCGTTCTGGAACTCCTCGGGGCAGCCGGTGATGGTGAGCGTGTCGGCATGGTCGAAGGTGAAGTGCGCGTAGAGCGACACCGCCATGCCGAGCGTGTCGTAGCCGATGCCCAGGTTCGCGCTCGTCGCCGGAACGGTTACCTTGATCATGCGTGATCGTCCTCCCTGTCTGCGAGTGATGAAAACATGCCGGGTGCTGTGAGCCGGGCGCCGCCGGGTCTACAGGTCGAGTGCTGCCCGCTCCACGAACGCGCCCATGTCGTCGACATCGACCACGTCGCCGTGCAGGATCGGTGCGCTCTGCAGGCTGGCGAGCTGCGCGGGCGGCATGGTGCCGGTCGCCTGGGCGAGCGTCTCCATGCAGGCGAAATCGTCTTCGGGAACCGCGAGGTCGAGCGCCTCGGCCACGGCGCGCGGGAACTTGTACGGGCTCGCCGTGGAGAGCAGCACGCGGGCGCGGGCGCCGGGCGCGGCGGGCGTGCGCTCGAGCACGTGGTAGCCGCAGGCGGTGTGCGGGTCGATGAGGTAGCCATGGCCCTCCCAGCAGGAGCGGATGGCGTCGCTCACCTCGGCCTCGCTCGCCCAGCCGCAGCCGAACACCTCCTGGATGCGCGCGAGCAGGTCTGCCGGCACCTCGTAGCGGCCGGTCTCGGCGAGCTCTGCCATGAGCGCGGCCACGAGCTCGCAGTCGCCGTCACTCAGGTAGTAGAGCATGCGCTCGAGGTTCGACGAGATGAGGATGTCCATGCTGGGCGAGGTCGTGGTGAAGAACGGGCGGTTGCGGTCATAGACGCCCGTGGTGAGGAAGTCGTAGAGCACGTTGTTCGCGTCGCTCGCCACGATGAGCTTCGCCACGGGCAGCCCCAGGAGCTTGGCGTAGTACCCGGCGAGCACGTCGCCGAAGTTGCCGGTGGGCACGCAGAACTCGACCTCGTCGCCCACCTCGATCGTGCCCGCGCGCAGCAGTTGCGCGTAGGCGGCGAAGTAGTAGACCACCTGCGGCACGAGGCGCCCCACGTTGATGGAGTTCGCGCTCGAAAGCGTCCAGCCCGCCGCGCCGAGGCGCTCCGCGAGCGCGCTATCGGCGAAGATGCGCTTCACGGCGCTCTGCGTGTCGTCGAAGTTTCCGCGCACGGCGCAGACGGCCACGTTGCCGCCCGCCTGCGTGGTCATCTGCAGCTCCTGCACGTGGCTCACCTTGCCGGCGGGGTAAAAGACGGTGATGCCGCAGCCGGGAGCGTCGGCGAAGCCGGCGAGCGCCGCTTTGCCCGTGTCGCCCGAGGTCGCGGTGACGATCATCACGCGCCCGTCGCCGTCCGCGTCGCCCGCGCGCGCCATGAGCCGCGGCAGCATCTGCAGGGCGACGTCCTTGAAGGCGCTCGTGGGGCCATGGAAGAGCTCGAGTACGGAGACGGGTGAGTCAATTGAACCCGTCCCCAATGACTCAAGCGGGACGAGGGGCGTGACCTCGGGGCTCGCGAAGGTGCCCTCGTAGGCCTCGCGTACGCACGCGGCGATCTCGTCCGATGTGTAATCAGGTAGTAACATTTGCAGCACAGCCTGGGCGATCTCGCTGTACGACATCTCGGCAAGGCGGCTGACCTCGAATTTCTCCGCTCCCAGGGCGTCGCAGACGAAGAGCCCGCCATCCGGTGCGAGGCCTTCGCGAATCGCCTCCTTCGAGGTGCGGGAAATGGCTCGCGAACGTGTACTATGATACAAACTCATGTGGAAGCTCCTCGTGTGCGCCGGAGTTCGAACCAAACCCATGGTATCAGAGCGCATCGCACGCGCGCAGGCGAGCCAGGAAAGGTAACCTCATCGATATGATTAAGATCGCCAAGTTCGGCGGCTCGTCGGTCGCCGATGCCAAGCACTTCAAGCAGATCAAGCGGATCGTCGAGGCCGACCCGTCGCGCCGGTTCATCGTGGTCTCGGCGTGCGGCCGCCGCTGGAAGAGCGACGCCAAGGTCACGGACCTGCTCTACCTCGTCTCGGCCCACATGCGCTACCACGTCTCGTGCGACGACCTGCTCGAGGACATCGGCAGCCGCTTCTTCGCCATCGCCGACGAGCTGGGGCTCAGCTACCCCATCCGCGAGGAGTACGCGACGTTCTGCGAGCGCGTGCACGCCGGCGAGCTCACGCAGGAGGAGCTCGTGAGCCGCGGCGAGTACTTCACCGGCCGCCTCATGGCCGAGTACCTCGACCTGCCCTTCCTCGACGCCGCCGACGTCGTGGCCTTCCACCACGACGGCACGCTCGCCATGGAGCGCACCGAGGCCCTCATCCAGGAGCGCGGCATCCCCGGCGGCTTCCTCATGCCCGGCTTCTACGGCGCCACGCGCGAGGGGCGCATCATGCTGCTCGATCGCGGCGGCGGCGACATCTCCGGCTCCATTCTGGCGAAATGCCTCGGCGCGGACCTCTACGAGAACTGGACGGACGTCTCGGGCTTCCTCTCCGCGGACCCGCGCATCGTGGACAACCCGCAGCCCATCGGCCGCATCACCTATTCCGAGCTGCGCGAGCTCTCGTACATGGGCGCGTCGGTGCTGCACGAGGAGGCCGTGTTCCCCGTCATGGAGGCGGGCATCCCCATCGCCATCAAGAACACGAACCGGCCGCAGGACCCCGGCACGATCATCTCCGACCGCGACGACTACGTCTCGGACGAGCCCATCATCACCGGCGTCACGGGCAAGCGCGACTTCGTGGCCGTGCACATCCTGAAGGACCACCTCACGAACGAGATCGGCTACTACCGCCGCGTGCTCTCGATCTTCGAGCGCTACCGCGTGAGCGTGGAGCACATCCCCTCGGGCATCGACTCGTTCGCCGTGGTCGTGCGCGGCGAGGACGTGAAGGATTCGCTGTGGTCGATCGTCGCGGACATCAAGCGCGAGGTCGAGCCGGATAAGATCAAGGTCGTGGACGACCTGGCGCTCGTGTCGACCGTCGGCCGCAACATGGTGGGGCGCCCCGGCGTGTCGGGATCGCTCTTCGCGGCACTCGGCCAGGAGGGCGTGTCCATCCGCATGATGTCGCAGGGCTCCGACGAGATCAACATCATCGTGGGCGTGCGCGACAGCGATTTCGAGCGTGCCATCCGCGCCATCTACCGGGCGTTTTCCGACGGCGACCACCTGCTCGAGCTCTCCGACCTGAAGCGTGCCGAGGAAGAGGCGCGCATCGAGACGGCGGGTCTGGCGCAGCGGGTCGAGTAGCCCCGAGGGGTTGTTTGGGGACGTGTTCGTTTCAACCCATTGAGGAGGAGCCATGAAGCAGTACACCATCGCCATCCTGGGCGCGACGGGGGCCGTGGGCACGCAGATGCTCCAGTGCCTGGAGGAGCAGGACGTTCCCGTGGGCGAGCTGCGCCTGCTCGCGAGTGCGCGCAGCGCCGGCAAGCTCATGACGTTCAAGGGCGAGGAGATCGCCATCCAGGAGGCGCGACCCGAGGCGTTCCAGGGCTGCGACTTCGTGCTCGGGGCGGCGGACGACGCCATCGCGCGCGAGCTTCTGCCGAAGGCCGTGGAAGCGGGCGCTGTCGTGATCGACAACAGCCATGCGTTCCGCCTCGATCCCGATGTGCCGCTCGTGGTGCCCGAGGTCAACGGTGCGGACGCCCTCGCGCACCACGGCATCATCGCCAACCCCAACTGCGCCACGATCATCGGCCTCGTGCCCACGTGGCCGCTGCACCTGGCGGCGGGCGTGACGCGCATGATCGTGTCGACGTACCAGGCCGCGAGCGGCACGGGCGCGCCGGGCATGGCGGAGCTCGAGGCGCAGATCCAAGCGATGGGGCGCGGCGAGGACATCCCTGAGCCGCACGCGTTTGCCGCGCAGCTCGTGAGCAACCTCATCCCGCAGATCGGCGGCTTCGACGGCGAGGGCTACACCTCGGAGGAGATGAAGCTGCAGAACGAGGGGCGCAAGATCATGCACCTGCCCGAGCTGCGCGTGAACTGCACCTGCGTGCGCGTGCCGGTGATGCGCTCGCATTCCGAGAGCATCACGCTCGAGTTCGAGCGCGACATCACGGTGGAGGAGGCGCGCGAGATCCTCGCTGTCGCGCCCGGCGTGAAGCTCGTGGACGATCGCGACGCCGCGAGCGCGCACGATCGCTTCCCCATGCCGCTCGACACGAGCGATCAGGACCTCATCTGGGTCGGTCGCCTGCGCCGCGACATCTCGAACCCCGAGCCCGCGCGCGGCATCACGTTCTGGTGCTGCGGCGACCAGATTCGCAAGGGCGCCGCGACGAACGCCGTGCAGATCCTGAAGCTGCTGCTCGCGTAAGCCCGCGGGTGGAGTGCGCCCGCGCCCGGCGCCGGTGATAAAAAGGTGACTGACACCAAATTATCAGTCGAGGATCTGCACCTCGTCTGCGTGCATGAGCTCGGAATGGATGTCTGGCGCGTCGTCCCAAAACGTGACCTTGACCTTCCAGCCCGACCGCAGCACGAGGGGTGGATCTTCCATAACCTGCCCGTCGGCGTCTCTGAACGTCGTGTCGTCATCGATGTAAATGACATAGAACACGCGCTCGTTCGAGACGCCCGACCACAGGGCATCGCTTTTGACGACGCCCTGTCTCCAAGCCGGAGCCGTTGAGACGATGGTTCCGGTGACATTGAGCCTGCTGCGCATGGCAGTGCGCGCCATTCCCGGCACAGCGAGGCACACGACGATGCCGAGCAGCAGACCCCCAGCGAAGATGAGCACCGTGTGCCGCGAGCCTTGTACCCAACGGATAGCGCGCTGGGCGAGCGAGGGCGGGCGGTCGTCGGGGCCGGCATCGTCGCACGCCTCGGCATCTTCGTCGCGGCCAGCCGTTTCGACCGTCTCGGTCTCCGGTGGCGAGACCAGGGAATCCAGGGTCACGTGGTAGAGGTTCGCGAGGGCGATGAGGTTGTCGGTATCGGGAACCGCCTCGCCGCGCTCCCATTTCGACACCGCCTGCCGGGTCACGCCGATCGCATCGGCGACGGCATCTTGGCTCATGCCGTGCTCGAACCTGAGGTCGGACAATCGCTGCGCTAAGGGACTGAGCATCGCACGCCTCCTCATCTGGTGCCACGCCGGCGCCGTGGGTTGGAAGGTTGCATTCATGCTAGGAGGCGGCACACGGTTGCGCCAGCGCTTTTAGGTGGAATGGTTCGGGAAGCTGCAGCTTTTGGCGCAACGTGCGGTTGCGGACACCGGTTGCGCCCGCGCCGCGCCCGTCGGTGATAAAAAGGTGACTGACACCATTTTATCACCGGTGGGTCGCTCTGGGCTCTTGGTGATAAAATGGTGACTGACACCAAATTATCACCGGCGCCGACCTCAGCGCGTCACTCTGGGCTCTTGAGGGCCTCCACCATGTTCACGCGGTCGAGCATGCGGTTCGTGATGCGGCTCACCACGAGCGCGAACACCACCGAGAACGCCGCCGCGAGCGCATAGCACCACGGCGCCACCTCGACGTCGAAGAAGATCGACGGCATCTTCAGGATGTACGTGAAGCTCTCGGACAGCGCCCAGCCGGCGGGCAGCCCCACGAGGATGCCGATGAGCGTGAGCACGAACGTCTCCTTGTTGATGTACGTGCGCACCTCGCCCACGCGGAAGCCGAGCACCTTGATGGTGGCGATCTCGCGCTCGCGCTCGCCGATGTTCACCGTGGAGAGCGTGAAGAGCACCACGAACGCGAGCCCCGCGGCCAACCCGATGATCACGTAGACCACCACGTTGATGAGGGTGAAGCTCTTCTCGAACTGCTGGTGCATCTTTGCCGTGCTCGTGATGGAGAGGAAGTCCTCGCTCGCCTCGAGTTCGTCGGCGAACTCCAGCTGCTCGGCGTTGTCGCCCGCGAGGTGCGCGAAGAACCCGGTGAGCTCGAGCGGCTTCCCGAACAGCTCCTCGTAGGCGTCTTGGGTCATGTAGACGGCATTGCCCAGGTAGTTGCGGGTGATGGCGTTGACGGGCGCATCCGCCTCGTCGAGTGCGGTCGTGGTGAGCTGCGCGGTATCGCCCTGCGCGAGGTCGAGCACCGTGGCGGCGTTGTTCGTGATGACCACGCCCGCCTCGTCGAGGTCGATGGGCTCGCCGGAAAGTGTCTCGAGGCTCACGTACGGGTCGATCGAGGCACCGCGCGGCACCACGTAGAGCTGCATGCTCTCCTTCGCGCCGTCGAACTCGACGGTGATGTTGTCGATGCCGAGCGCCTGGAGGTTGCGCACCTCGCCCGAATCCTCGAGGAGCGCCTGGCAGGTCTCGAAGTCGTCCGCCTGCGTGACCGCCATGAGGTCGTAGCGGTAGATGTTCTCGTACTGGCGCGGCGCGAGCGACTCGACGGTGTTCTTGATGGAGAACCCGCAGACGAGCAGCGCCGTGCAGCCCATGATGCCGAACACCGTCATGGCGAAGCGCTTCTTGTAGCGGAAGAGGTTGCGCGCCGTGACCTTGTTGAGGAACCCGAGGCGTCGCCAGAGCGGGCGGATGTGCTCCAGGAAGATGCGCGAACCGGCGCGCGGGGCACGCGGGCGCATGAGCGAGGCGGGCGTCTCGCGCAGGTCCGCACGGCAGGTGATGAACGTCGATCCGGCGATGCCGATCACGAACGCCGCGATGCCCAGCACCGCGTAGAACAGGTTGAACTGCAGGCTGAAGAGCGGCAGCAGGTACATGGCCTGGAAGATGTAGAACAAGATGTAGGGGATGAGCACGAACCCGAGGATGTCGCCCAGGATGCCGCCGATGAGCGCGGCCGTCGCGGTGTAGATGAGGTATTTCGACAGGATGCGCGCCTTCGAGTAGCCGAGCGCCTTGTACAGGCCGATGAGCGTGCGCTCCTCCTCGACCATGCGGGTGGCGGTGGTGAGGCTCACGAGGATCGCGACGATGTAGAAGATGACGGGGATGATGTTCGCGATGGTCTCGATGGACGAGGCGTCGGAGTCGACGCTCGAATAGCTGCCGAGGCCGGAGCGATTCTGCACGTACCAGGTGGCGGGCTCGACGGCGTCCACATCCGCGCGGGCGTCGGCGATCTGCGCGAGGGCGTCGTCGCGCTCCTCCTCGAAGGTCGCGCGCCCGTCGTCGAGCTCGGCTTGGCCATCAGCGAGCTGGGCGAGGGCGTCGTCGAGCTGTGCCTGCGCGTCGGCGAGCTGGGCGAGCGCGGAGGCGCGCTGCGCGATGAGCTCGCGCTGGCCGGCATCGAGCTGGGCGAGAGCACTGCGCGCCGTATCGAGGCCCTCTTGTGCTCGTGTTTCCTGGGCGGCGAGCTGCGCCAGGCCGTCGCGGATGCTCTGACGGGATCCCTCGATGCCGCCGGGGAGTTGGGATGCGATGGCTTGGAGCTGGGCGAAAGCCGCGTTAGCCTGCGCGGCGCCCGAGGCCGCGCGCCCCATGCCCTGCGCGAGCTGGTCGATGGCAGCGTCAGAGATGTTTTCGAGCGATGTGAGCGCTTGGTTGAGTTGATCCAGCTGCTCGGCGAGTTGATCGTAGGCGGCGAGCTGCGCGTTGAGCACGTCCTGCTCCTCGGCGAGCGCGCTTTCCTCGCTGGCGAGCAGGTTCTCCTCCTCGGTGAGTGCCCGCTGCTCTTCCGCGAGTTCGCCGCGTTCGGTTAGGAGATCGGCGCGTGCGGGATCGTCTTCCTCGAGCGAGGCCAAGGTATCATCGATCTGGGTGAGCCGCGCTGCGATCTGGGCGACGCGCGCATCGATTGCGCCCGTGCGCTCCTCGATGTCCTCTCGGCGTTCGGCCACCTGCGTGCGACGCTCAATCTGCGGGGCGAGACGCTGCTCAAGCATATCTTGATAACTCTGCGCGTCGGTGCGTAGTTGCTGCAATTTTCCCGTGGCGCCGTCACGGAAGGTCTTCACGGCGCTCGTGAACGCTTCTTCGAGCTCGATGGGTTCTTCCAGTCCGGAATATGAACACAAGTTGTTCCAGGCGTCGCGCACCGGCGAGAAGTCCATGCCAACGGTGTTTGCAATCTGTTCAAGACCATCAAGGAGCTCCGCACCTTGCGCTTGCGCCGTACTCACACCTGCTTGAGCAAGCTGGACGGCCTTCTCCGCCTGAGCGATGCCCGATTCAAGTGCGCCGATCTTGTCCAGCTGCTCCTCAAGCACTGCCCGCGTCTCCGCGATCGTTGCGAGACCGCTCTGCGCCTGCTCGATACCCGCCTGCGCTTCAGTACGTCCATCGTCGATCTGTGCTTGCGCGTCACCGAGCTCGGCAAGGGCGTTCGCACGCTGCTCGTCGAGTTCACGCTGGCCGTCTTGGGCTTCTGCCAGGCCGTCGTCGATCTCCGCCTGCGCGTCGTCGAGCTCGGATTCGGCGTCGGCGAGCTCGGCGAGGGCGTCCGCTTCCTGGTCGTCGATCTCGGCCATGGCCTCGTCTTTGATCGCCCGCGCCCGCGCGCGCTCGCGCTGCGGCGCCAGGTCCTCCACGTGCGCCTGCACCTCGTCCACGCGCGCATCGTACGCCTCGGAATAGGCCGGCAGGTCCTCCGCTCCGGAAACAGCGAGGTAGGCGATGGTGTACGTGGCGTCGTCCTGGACGGCGCGGTCGCTCACGAAGAACGTGTAGTCGCTCGACGTGCTCGCGCGGAATGCGACGGGGCCGTCCGGCTGCGTGATGTTCGCCGGGTCCACGACGGTGCCCACGATGGTGTACGTGTCGCCGGGAATCGCGCCGGCAGACGGCTCGTCGGAAAGCCCGGTGGGGTCGTCCTGCTCGGCGTCCTCGAACTCGAGCGTGTCCCCGATCTGCTTGCCGGAGTCCTTGAGGTACTTCTCCGTCACCGCGACCTCGTCCGCGGACTCGGGCAGGCGCCCCTCCACCACATACGGTTCGTTCATGCCGCTCGCGAGCAGCGCCTTCACGGTGATGGTGGCGCGCAGCCCGTCGACGAGGGTATACGTCGTCTCCTCGAACCCGCCCTCCGCCTGCGCGACGCCGTCCACCGCGGCGAGCTCGGCGATGTCCTCGTCCGTGAGGCCGTAGGTCGACTGCACGGAGATGTCGAAGAGGTGTTGGCTGCTGTAGAGGGCGCTCGCCGCCGCGCGCAGGTCGATGCAGGCCATGGAGAGGCCGGTGAGCATGGTCGCGCCGAGCGCGCAGATGACCACGATGGAGAGGAAGCGCTTCATGCTCCCGCGTATCGTGCGGACGATGTCCTTCGTGAAGGCCTTCATCGCGCTGCGCCTACCATTCGATCTGGGCGATGGGCGTCGGCGACGGGTTGAGCGACATGTCGGTCACGCGACCGCTCTTGAAGCGGATGAGGCGGTCGGCCATGGGCGCGAGCGCGGAGTTGTGCGTGATGATGATGACGGTGATGCCGTCGCGCCGGCACGTGTCCTGCAGGAGCTGGAGGATCTGCTTGCCGGTCTGGTAGTCGAGCGCGCCGGTGGGCTCGTCGCAGAGCAGGAGCTTCGGGTTCTTCGCGACGGCGCGGGCGATGGAGACGCGCTGCTGCTCGCCGCCGGAGAGCTGCGCGGGGAAGTTGGCGAGGCGCGCGGCGAGGCCGACCTTCTCGAGCGATTCGCGCGCGTCGAGGGCGTCCGGGCACACCTGTGCCGCGAGCTCGACGTTCTCGAGCGCGGTGAGGTTGGGGACGAGGTTGTAGAACTGGAACACGAAGCCCACGTCGGTGCGGCGGTACTCGACGAGCTCGCGCTCGGTGGCGTGCGTGATGTCGCGGCCGTCCACGAGCACCTCGCCCGAGGTGGCGGAATCCATGCCGCCGAGGATGTTGAGCGCCGTGGTCTTGCCCGCGCCCGACGCGCCCAGGATCACGGCCAGCTCGCCGCGCTCCACCTCGAAGCTCGCGCCGTCGAGCGCGTGGATGAGCGTCTCGCCGGATCCGTAGGCCTTGACAACGTCGTTGAACTCGATATATGCCATGCGATGCACCGATTCTAGATAGCCGAGAGCGCCGAGTGCCGCGCTGCGGAATCGCTCGACATCGTGTTGTCTAGTAGTATAGAGACGGTTGTGCTCGGGTTCGATATGCGCTCGACACCTGTTGACGAATTGTCGAATGAGGCGAGCGGGGCGCGGCGCGCGGTCGGCCGCCGCGCGGAAGCGAGGGGATGCATGCATGAAACGCCAGCCGCAGGTCACAGAGCAAACACGCGCCCATCTTATGCAGGCGTTCTGGGAGCTCTACCTGGAGAAGCCCATCGACAAGATCACCGTCCGCGAGATCACCGACCGCGCGGGCTACAACCGGGCGACGTTCTACCTGCACTACCGCGACGTGTACGACCTGTTCGAGCAGCTCGAGGACAGCATCCTCATGCAGATCCGACAGCTGGTGAACGACCGGCTTCTCGGCGAGGAGACGCTCGACTTCTCGAACCACATGGGCTTCATCGTGCAGCTCGCCGAGCGCTTCAACCGCTTCATGCCGCGCCTGCTGGCGGGCGACCCCTCGTTCGCCGAGCGCCTGAAGGCCATCATCACGCCGCTGCTCGACCGGTTCATCATCCCTGCGGACGAGCTGACGGACGACGAGCGCGATATCCTGCGCAATTTCTATGCAAGCGGCTTGCTGAGCGCCATAACGACCTGGATGCCGCGCCGCGATCGCATGCCCATCGACGAGTTCATTGCGCTCATCATGCAGGCGGTGGCGCCTCATCAGGCGGAGCGGGCGTAGCGCGGACGCACAGGTGGCCAAATATTCCTGTTTTGTGACATCGATCCTGGGAAAACGCGGGTGCGGTTCGTCCGTACGTGGGATAACCGTGCCCGATACCAGGGCGGTGAACGAACCGCACCCCTGATTTCCCAGATGAGCGGTCACAAAACTGGAAAAAATGGCCAGCGCGGGCACAGCGAGGGCTTTGGAGGCGGAAAAGCGGGGCTCGCAAGTGGGTCTTCGCGCGCAATATCACGCCGCGCACCGCCTCGTCGCGCCCGGCAATGAAAAACCGGCCATGGTGACCACGGCCGGTTTGAATAGCGCGAAAATTCAGGTGAGACTCTGGGGCGCGGGCGCAGGATCGGTGAGACAAATGAACCCGACCCCAATGACTCACTCGTCGCCGAAGCTGATGCCGAGCGCCTTCGCCTCGCGCACGAGGTCGCTCTTGGGGTCGACGTACTTGAGCTTGCCGGCGACATCGGCGAGCGGCACGCGCGTCATCTTGCGGTCGACCTGGGCGATCATGTAGCCGAACTCGCCCGCGAGGCAGCCGAGCGCCGCCTCGACGCCGCACTGCGTGGCGAAGATGCGATCCTGGGCGTCCGGGATGCCGCCGCGCTGCGTGTGCCCGGGGATGGCCACGCGCGTCTCGCGCCCGGTGCGCGCCTCGATCTCCTTGGCGATGTCGTACACGATGGACGGGCTCGTGCGCGCGGCGACCTTCTTCTTGTACTCCTTCTTGGAGAGAGCGGCGTCCTCCTTCGAGATGGCGCCCTCCGCGACGGCGAGGATGGTGAAGCGGCTGCCGGTCTGCATGCGCTTATCGATCGTCGCGATGACGTTGTCCATGCTGTACGGGATCTCGGGGATGAGGATGACGTCCGCGCCGCCGGCGACGCCCGCGTACAGCGGGATCCAGCCCACCTTGTGGCCCATGATCTCGATGACGAACACGCGGCCGTGGCTCGAGGCGGTGGTGTGGATGTCGTCGATGCACTTCGTGGCGATCTCGACGGCGCTCGTGAAGCCGAACGTCATCTCGGTGCCCCAGGTGTCGTTGTCGATGGTCTTGGGCAGGGCGATGACGTTCAGGCCCTCCTGCGAAAGGCGGTTGGCGGTCTTGGTGGAGCCGTTGCCGCCCAGCATGAAGAGGCAGTCCAGATGCAGCTGCTTGTAGGTCTTGATCATGGCGGGAACCTTCTCCACGCCGTCGGCCTCGGGCGTGTCGAGCAGCTTGAACGGGGTGCGGCTCGTGCCCAGGATGGTGCCGCCGCGCGTGAGGATGCCGCTGAAGTCGTGCGGGGTCATCTTGCGGTAGCGCCCGTAGATGAGGCCCTGGTAGCCGTCCTCGAACCCGTAGATCTCCAGCGATTCCTTGCTCTTATTGAAGAGCGTCTTCACGATACCGCGCATGGTCGCGTTGAGCGCCTGGCAGTCGCCGCCGCTCGTGAGCAATCCGATTCGAAGCATGGGTATCCCCTTTTCGCCGTCATGCAGAACTTGCGGCACCAGTGTACCGCTCTTGCCGCGGCGCGGTTTTGGGATGCGGGATGAAATGCTCCAATTTGCGCGGAGCGTGCCGGTGCGCGAGGGGGCGAACAGGATCCTGCGGAGGTGCGTCGGCCGATTTTGGCCAGGGGAGAGCGCCTGCCGCGCCCACCGACCGCGCAGCCCTACGCGTCCTTCCAGAACTCCCGGATGAGCGCCTTGCGGTTCTCGAGCCCGGTCTTCTGCAGGATGTTGTGCACGTGCACCTTCACCGTGCTCAGGGAAAGGTGCAGCTCGGAAGCGATGTTCTGGTTGTCCTTGCCGCGCAGCACCTCGCGCATGATCTCCTGCTCGCGCGGTGAGAGCTGGTAGCGGCGGCTGAAGTAGGGGAGGTTGTTCTCGATGAACTCCTCCTGCGGCGCGCTGCTCTTCACGGGTGGGTTCTCGAAGCGCAGCGAGAGCGCCTTGAACGCGCTGCGGCAGGCGACGACCATGCAGCACAGCACGAGCGCGTTCTCGCAGTAGTTGCGCTCGGGCGCCACGGCGCGCAGGTCCATGATGAACCCGCCCGCGCCCGGCACGAGGAAGTAGAGGGCGTCCTCCACGACCACGCCCACCCCGAGCACCCAGAGGAGCAGGTACAGGCCCGCGGAGCGCCGAAGCCGCGCGCGTTCGGATTCGTTTTTTTGCAGGAGGTAGCGCACGCCCGCATAGATGAGCATCCAGAACAGGAAGAGCGCCCGCATGGTGTAGAACGCGAAGCGCTCCAGGTTGTTCTCGGGCATGGCGACGAGCGCGGCGATGCTCAGGATGCAGAAGACGACGCAGGGCACGAGCTTCACCGCGCGCGGCACGCCGCCCAGGTACGCGCAGACGAGCAGCCAGAACGATGAGATGAACCCCACGCCGGAGACGAGCGTGGCCACGGAGCGCAGCGCGAGGTAGGTCCCGTTGTCGCGCCAGGCATGCCCCGCGGCGAGGATGTTGTCCTGGAACACCCAGGCGATGTCGAAGAAGTAGAAGAGGAAGCCCGCCGCGGCGATGAGCATGAGCTGCCTGCGCGAGACGAGGTAGGCCGAAAGGCAGGTGGCCGAGGTGAGGATCGACGAGAGGAGCATGAACAGCGTGAAGTGGAACACGATGAATTCCATGGATGCCTCCGAATCGATGCTCCGGGCGCGCCGCCTCGCGCCGTCTCGTCCCGCCGTGCCGCGCATCGCCGTCTCGCGGCAGCTCCGGTGCCCCCGCGTCACCCGCGATGCGACGCCCTCCATGGTACTCGACCGCGCCGTGGGCGCGCCGTGCTTCCCGGTGGACGGTCGCTGCCCGTCCTGCGCGCAGCCGTTCGCTTTACATCAACTACCTGCGGTTTATTGCGGGTTTAGGCCGCCGTTTCCAATCGGTAAACCCAAGTTACGCCCCACGGTACACCCCGCTTAGCCCTAGCCGCCGCCTCGCGTCCCTCCGAATATGGCATCAAGAGGCGGAGGGCGGCGGTACCGTGCCCGCTCATCGGGGCTCGCGCTTCCCCCGAGCGCCCATCCGCCTCTGAGCGCGTTGGTGAAATCCGGGTTGCGTCGGGCTGCGCGGCCGCCCAAGGGGGCGCGGCAACATGCGCGGCGACGCGGGAAGGAGTTGCGATATGGCGGAAACGACGGAGACGAGGCAGGAGGGGACGAAGGGCATCGGCCTCTTCGGCCTCATCGGCATGGTGGTGAGCTCGTGCATCGGCTCGGGCGCCTTCGCCATCTCGGGCCAGCTCGCGCAGGTGGCCGCCCCGGGCAGCGCGCTCGTGGCCTGGCTCATCGTGGGCCTCGGCTTCCTCATGCTCGCGCTCTCGCTCAACAACCTGGGCGCGAACCGCCCCGACCTACCGGGCATCTTCTCCTACGCGCAGGAGGGCTTCGGCCCCTTCGCGGGGTTCGTCTCGGGCTGGGGCTACTGGCTCTCGGCGTGGCTCGGCAACGTGGCCTTCGCCACGATGATGATGTCCACGGTGGGCTACTTCTTCCCGGAGTTCCTCCCGGGCAACACCGTGCCGTGCATCGCCATCGCGTCGGTGGTGATGTGGCTGCTCACCATCTTCGTCATCCGCGGCGTGGAGAGCGCGTCGTTTCTAAACGCCATCGTCATGGTGTGCAAGGTCGTGTCGCTCGCGGTCTTCATCCTGTTCAGCCTGTTCTTGTTCAATGCCGGCATCTTCACCGCGGACTTCTGGGGCGCCGTGTATAACAACGCCGTCGCCGCCGGCACCGCCGGTCCGGACGCCGCGCCGCTCGGCGATGTGATCCAGCAGATCGTGAACTGCTTCATCATCATGTTCTGGGTGTTCGTGGGCATCGAGGGCGCCACCGTCATGTCGTCGCGCGCCGCCCGCAAGCGCGACGTGGGCAAGGCCACGGTCATCGGCCTCGCGTGCCTGCTCGCCATCTACATCGGCTGCTCGGTGCTGCCCTACGGCTACATGAGCTACACCGAGATCGCCACGCTCGACTACCCCGCCATGGTCTACATCTTCGAGGACATGGCGCCCGGCTGGGGCGGCGCGTTCATCTCCATCGCCATCATCGTCTCCATCCTGGGCTCGTGGCTCTCGTTCACGATGCTGCCGGCCGAGACCACCTCGGAGATGGCGGAGGCGAAGCTCCTGCCCGCATCGTGGGGCAAGCTCAACGCCAAGAACGCCCCGCAGCTGAGCCTCGTCGTGGTGGGCGCGTGCACGCAGGCTTTCCTCATCGTGCTGCTCGTGAGCGAGGACGCCTACGACTTCGCGTACTCCATGTGCACGGTGGCCATCGTCATCACCTGGGCGCTCGCGGCCGCCTATCAGGTCAAGTGGGCACTCCAGAACAAGCGGCCGGCACAGCTCGTCATCGGTGCCATCGCCACGGCCTTCCTGGTGGTGGGCGTGCTCTTCAACGGTTGGTCCTACTTGCTGCTCACCTGCGTGGGCTACATCCCGGGCTTCGTGGTGTACGTGCAGGGGCGCCGCTCCGAGGGGCTCGCGCTGGGAGGCGCGGACAAGGCGGGCATCGTGGTCATCACCCTGCTGGGCGTGCTGGCGCTCGTGCTGCTCGCCATGGGCATCATCACACTGTAATACGAGGAGGAACGCATGAACATCGCAACCATCGGCGTCGAGGACTGGCTCAACGTGCACGAGAAGAGCGCGACGGTGGACATCGCGCAGTCCACGATCGCCTCGCTCACCATGGACGAGATCCTGAAGCTCGACGGCACGGACGGGCAGGGCTTCTACGAGCAGCTCGGCCGCGAGAAGATGAACTACGGCTGGATCGAGGGCTCGCCCGAGTTCAAGCAGGAGGTGGCCGCGCTCTACCAGAACGTCGACCCCGAGAACATCCTGCAGACGAACGGCGCCACCGGCGCGAACTTGCTCGCGCTCATGACGCTCGTGGAGCCCGGTGACCACATGATCGCCGAATACCCCACCTACCAGCCGCTCTACGAGATCCCGCGCACGCTGGGCGCCGAGGTCGAGTACTGGCACATCCAGGAGGAGCTGGGCTGGCAGCCCGACATCGCCGAGCTCGAGCGGCTCATGCGGCCGAACACGAAGCTCATCTGCATCAACAACGCCTCGAACCCGCTCGGCACCGTGCTGCCGCGCGAGACGCTCGAGCAGATCGTGGAGATCGCGCGCTCCGTGGGCGCCTACGTGCTCTCGGACGAGGTGTACCTGCCGCTCGAGGACACGGACCGCTTCGTGTCCATGGCCGACCTCTACGACCGCGCCGTGGTGACGAACTCCATCTCCAAGACGTATTCGGTGCCGGCGGCGCGCATCGGTTGGACGGTGTCGAACGCCGAGGTGGCCGACCGCATCCGCACGTACCGCGACTACACGCTCATCTGCGGCGGCATCTTCAACGACGCGCTCGCCGTGCACGTGCTGAAAAACCGCGAGCGCATCCTGGAGCGCAACCGCGCCATCGTGTTCGGGAACCGCGCCATCGCCCAGGCGTGGATCGACGCCGAGCCGCGCGTGCGCTGGGTGCCGCCGAAGGGTGTCTCGACCTCGTACATCCAGCTCGACATCCCCATGGATGACGAGGAGTTCTGCCTGAAGCTCCTGAGCGAGCGCGGCGTGCTGCTCGTGCCGGGCAGCCGCTTCGAGCTGCCGTGCGGCGCGCGCCTGGGCTACTGCGCGCAGGAGGAGACGCTGCGCGAGGGCCTGCGGTTGCTGTCCGAGGCGCTGCGCGAGTTCGACTAGGCGGGCGCCGGGCGCGACGGGGAGGCGGTGCGGTGCGCGCACGCTGTCGCGACGCGCCTCGCGCTGCGTCCCGCGCGATGCATGGTGTGTGAAGCGAGCCCGGTTCCCCTGCGTGCAGGAGGGGAGCCGGGCTCGTTTGCGTTTGCGTTCGGTAAGGGGTGGGCAGCTTCGCGGCTCGCGCGGCCGTGCGCGGGTGCGCGCTATCGCATGCCCAGGATGTCCGCGACGATGCCCTCGACGGTGATGCCGCAGCGCGCTAGGAGCTCCTGCGGGTCGAAGCGGTCGGGGAAGCCCTTGGGGATGCCGTAGCAGCGCGTGCGCACGCCGCTCGTCCCCAGGAAGCGCGCGATCTTCTCGCCCCAGCCGCCCTCGAGCACGCCGTCCTCCAGCGTGATGACCGCGCGGTGCCGCTCGGGCAGGTCGCGCAGGAACGCCTCGTCGAGCTCCGTGGCATAGCGCGGGTTCACGAGCGTCGCGCGCAGGCCGTGCTCGGCGAGGGCGTCCGCCACCTGTTCGCCCAGGGTGAAGAAGCCGCCGAGCGCGAGGATGGCCACTTCAGAGCCCTCGCGGACGACCTGGTAGGTGGGCGTATCGAACGTCGCCGGCGCAGCAGGCGCGAGGTCGGGGCGCTCGAGGGGCGCGCCGACCGGCATGCGGATCACGACGGGGCGTTCGCGCTGGTCGAGCGACCAATCGAGCATGGCGAGGTATTCCTCGAGGCAGACGGGTGCGAGTACGCGGAGGTTCGGCAGGGCGCCGAGCATCGCGAGGTCGAAGTAGTTGAGGTGCGTCTCGGCGTTCGCCCCGAAGACAGAGGCGCCGATGTCGATGATCGTGGCGGGCGCGCTGTTGAGGCAGAGGTCGTGCCAGAGCTCGTCGTAGGCGCGCTGCAGGAAGGCGCCGTACGCGCCGAAGACGGGGGTGGCGCAGCCCGCGGCGAGCGCGGCGGAGAAAGTGACCGCGTGCTCCTCGGCGATGCCGACGTCCACGAACTGCGCCCCGGCCTGCGCGCGGCGCTCGGGCGTGAAGCCGAGCACGTAGGGCATGCCGGCGGTGATGGCCACGACGCGCGGGTCGCGCGCCATGCGCTCGAGGAGGTGGCGGGCAGTGATGTCGGCATAGCCGTCGCGCGGCACGTCGCCGCTGATGAGCTTGCGCTTCTCGCCGGTCTCGAGGTCGAAGGGGCCCACATGGTGCCAGAGCTCGGGCGCGCGCTCGGCGGGCGCGTAGCCGGCGCCCTTCGTGGTGTGGATGTGGAGCACTACGGGGCGGTCGGTGCCGCGCAGCTCCTCGAGCGCGGCGACGAGCGCGGTGACGTCGTTGCCTTCCTCGAGGTAGCGGTAGGCGAAGCCCATGGCACGGAAGATGTTCGACGGAGTGGCGCCGCGCGTGGCGCGCAGCTCCGCGAGGGCGCCGTAGATGCCGCCGTGGTTCTCGGCGATGGACTGGTCGTTGTCGTTCACGACGATGATGAGGCCGCTCTTCAGGTCGGCGGCGTTGTCGAGGCCCTCGAACGCGAGGCCGCCGGAGAGCGACCCGTCGCCGATGACGGCCACCACGTCGTGGTGCTCGCCCGCGAGGTCGCGTGCCGTGGCGAGGCCGCACGCGAGGCTGAGCGAGGTCGAGGTGTGGCCGATGGAGAAGAGGTCGTGCTCGGACTCGCGCGGGCTCAGGAAGCCGGACACCTCGCCGAAGTGGTCGGGGTCGAGGTAGGCCGCCGCGCGCCCGGTGAGTGCCTTGTGGGCGTAGCACTGGTGCGAGACGTCGAGGACGATCTTATCGCGGGGGGAATCGAAGACGCGGTGCAGGGCGACGGTGAGCTCGATGACGCCGAGGTTGGGGGCGAGGTGCCCGCCTGCCGCCGCGGAGTTCTCCAGGATGGCCTGACGCAGCTCATCGCAGAGAAGGGGCAGGTCGGAGGCAGCGAGTGCCTTGACGTCCTGCGGCGAGGAGATATGTTCGAGAAGCCTGCTGCGCACGTCGCTCCTGGTGTTCGTCGCCCGGGCGCCCCGTGCGCCCAGATTGAACAACCAGTTTCTCATATTCCCGCGCCCGAAATGTGTATGCTCTGCGATGCCGGGCGAACGGTTCCGCGAGCGGCACGGAATGGGTTGGTTAGGGGGTTGGTTGGGGACGTGTTCCTTTCAACCCATTTTCCAACGGTTTAGCCGCCGCGTCCTCCCCGATGGGTTGAAAATGGGTTGAAAGGAACACGTCCCCAACCAACCCATTTGGCAGCTAGGCGGTCGGGAAGGTGAGCTCGATGGCGAGGGCTCCCGGCTCGAGGCGCGCGCGTATCTCGCCGTGCATAGCGCGGACGAGGTTCGCCGCGATGGCGAGCCCAAGGCCGCTGCCGGCGGCACCGCGCGCGGAATCTGCCTGGTAGAAGCGGTCGAAGAGGCGGTCGGCATCGATGTGCGCGCCCGGGTCGACGGGGTTCTCGAACACGATGCGCGCCGTCTCGCCCTCCGCGCGCACGCGGATGCGCGGCGCACCCGTCCCGTGGCGGACGGCGTTCGTGACGAGGTTGTCGAAGACACGCGCGAGGGCGTCGCCGTTCGCGAGGATGGTCACCGCACCCGGGCAGGCGACCTCGGGCTCCCAGTCCTTCGACTCGAGTTCGGGGTAATGGGCGAGGAGCGCCTGCTCGATCGCGGAGCGCGCGTCCACCCGCTCGGGCGCGGGCGCGAGGTCCGGATCAGTCGACTTCGTGTACGCGAAGAGCTCGTCGAGGAGCTCGGAGGTGCTGTCGATGCGCGCGGAGGCGGCCCCGAGGTGCCGTTCGCGCACGGCGGCATCGCGCTCGTCGCGCGCGAGCTGCAGGTAGCCCTTGGCGCCCGTGAGCGGCGTGCGGATGTCGTGCGAGAGGGCGGAGAGGTCGCGCTGGAACTCCTCCTGGCTGCGGAGTGCCGCGATGCGCTCACGCGAGGCTTGGTCGAGCTCCGCGTTCACCGCCTCGGCGAGGTCGCGCAGGCCGGGCGCCGGGGTGCCCGTCGTCACGCGCGCGTTGCTGTGGGCGTCGCGCGTGCGCAGGAAGCGGGCGATGCGCTTGAGCTCGGTCGCATATGCGGCGACGACGATGAGGGCGCCCAGGCAGATCCCGAGCACGAGCATGGCGGCGACAAGCATGGAAACCTTCCTCGGACGGGGGTGGCAACCCGGCCTTCGGCATCAGGGTACCACCTCGGGCATGCATCGGGTCAGATGTCGCGCCTACGGCAGATGGCGAGCACGATCGCGCTGGCCGCGGCGATCCACAGTACGGGCGCGAGGATGGCCTGCGTGAGACCCGTGCCCGGCAGCGCGGCGCCGAGCGCGCCCCAGCCCGCGGCCATCCCCTGCACGCCGCCCCCGCAGAGCCACATCTCGAGGTTCGACGGCATCCAGCACACGAACTCGCGCAGGACGTCCGAGATGCCCATGAGGCCGGGTGCGTACCCCTGGATGAGCCCGGCGACGAGCGAGAGCATCTCGGGCACGAGGGCGCCGGCGATGCAGAACGCGGCGATGTAGCTTATGTGCACGATGCGCGTGGCGTAGGCGACGACGAGCGAGATGACGGCGAGCGCCCAGGTGTTCAGGCAGGTCGCGACCGCCCAGCCGAGGAACGCGAGCGGCGCGTCCATCGCGGCGAAGCGCGCGTCCACCGCAAGCCCGAACACGACCGTCAAGAGGCTGAGCGAGCAGAACACAATGACGGTCACGATGCCGGCGAACACGATGCGCTCGGCGAAATACGAGAGGCGTCCCGTGCGCGCGGATACGAGGGTGCGCGCGAAGCCGTCCTTGAAGTCGGCGAGGACGTGCTCGACCACGAAGAAGCAGACGAAGAGCGGAAAGACGCTGCTGAGCATGTCGCCGATCATGTCGCTCGGCGAGGCGAACGTCGTGAGGCTGGTGACCGCGCCGGTCGAGAAGTCGAAGCCGCCGGCGACCATCCAGAAGACGAGGTAGATGGCGACGTAGATGCCCGCGCACACGGCGAGGTACTGCCAGAGGCTGCCGCGCAGGCCGCGCGGGCGGGTGATGCGGTAGAGGTCGGCTTTCAGAAGGTTCAGCATTGCGAGCTCCTCTCATGCTGCCTGCGGGGAGCCCCGCAGGGGAGTTTCGATGGTTGGGGACGGTTCGGGCGTCGTTCAGATGCGCGCGGTTCAGCGCCGACGTCCCGAAGCGAGCAGGTAGGCGATGGCGCCGAGGATGACGGCGTCCAGGATGAGGCCGCCCATGGCTATCGCCCTCGCTCGCCCTGCGCGGCGCGTTCAGCATCTGCCGCCTCGTCCGCCGTGCCGCCCATGAGCTCGACGAAGTATTCCTCGATGTCGCGCTCGAGCACGCTGAGCTCGAGGATCGTCTGATCGTCTGCCGCGAGCGCGCGGGATACGTCCTCCGCCGTCGGCGCGCCCGTATTCGCGGCGTCGCCCGCCGCCCCGCCGAACCGCGCCGTCGCGTTGCGCGCGCCCTGCGTCCCGGAGATCACGATGCCACCGTCCGGCTCCACGCGGAACGCCGCGCCCGCGAGCCGCTCCTCCAGGATGGCGAGGCTGCGCGCGGGGTCGGCCGTCTTCACGCGCACGGAGCTGCCGCAGGCGGCGTGGAGCTCGTCCTCGGTGAACTCGCGTACCATGTGGCCGGCCTTGATGACGCCGAAGCGCGTTGCCATGCGGTTGAGCTGGTCGAGCACGTGGCTCGAGATGACGACCGTCACGCCGCGCTCGTGGTTGAGGCGCATGAGCACGCCGCGCAGCGCGCGGGTCTCCTCGGGGTCGATGCCGTTGAAGGGCTCGTCGAGGAGCAGCAGGTCGGGCGACCCCACGAGCGCGAGCGCAAGCCCCAGCCGCTGCTTCATGCCGAGCGAGAACTTCTTCGCCTTGCGCGGGCCCACCTCCTCGAGGCCGACGAGCTCCAGCAGCTCCCGGCACTGCTCGCGCGGCCGCACGACGCCCACGGAGAGCGCCTTCATCATGAGGTTCTCGTACGCGGAGAAATTCGGCAACAGGCCCGGCTGCTCCACGAGCGCCCCGATGCGCGAGAACGCGCTCGAGAACGCGCCGCCCGTGCGCTCAGCCCCGAAGAGCTTGATGGTGCCCGCGGTGGGCGCGTCGAGCCCGGCGATCATCTTCATGGTCGTGGACTTGCCGGCGCCGTTCTTGCCCACGAAGCCGTAGATGTCGCCCTGGGCGACGCGCATGTCCAGGCCGTCGACGGCGCGCACGCTGCCGTATGCCTTCGTGAGCGCATAGGTCTCGATGACGTTCATGGCGGTTCCCTCCCGCTCGCTTTCCGTTCCTTGCCCATGAGTATGCGGGCGGATGGTTCAGCAACCCTTGGGTAAGGGTAAAGAAAGCCTAAAGATGGGCGGCGGGCAGCTGAAGCGCAGGCGGAGAGGGCGTGCCCGGCGCTGAGCCCGCCGTGGTTCCGGCTCGCCGCGTTCCCGGCGCGCCGCGCTGCCAGCCCGCGCTATTCCACGAGCTTGAAGCCCATGCCCCACACGGTCTTGATGTAATCGCTCGTGCCTGACGCCTTGAGCTTGGCGCGGATGTTCGAGACGTGCACGGTCACGGTGCTGTCGTCCGCGGCGTACGCCTCGCCCCACGCGCCCTCGAAGAGCTCGCGCTTGCTGAACACCCGCTTGGGGTGGCTCATGAGCATCTCGACGATGTTGAACTCCGTGCGCGTGAGCTCGACGGGCGCGCCGGCGGCGGAGAACGTGCGGGCGTCCGGGTCGAGCGTCCAGGAGCGGAAGCGCAGCTCGTGGCCGCCTCCGTCGTTGCCGGCAGCCGGCGCCTGCGCGGTACCTCGCCGATGCCGCAGCTGCACCGCGACGCGGGCGGTGAGCTCGTCGAGGTCGAAGGGCTTCGTGAGGTAGTCGTCCGCGCCGAGCCTGAGCAGGTCGACCTTGTCGGCGGTCGCGGTGCGGGCGGAGATGACGATGATGGGCACGTCGGCCGTGCGCTCGCGCACGAGCGCGGTGAGCTCCTCGCCGGTGAGGCCGGGCAGCATGAGGTCGCAGACCACGAGGTCGAAGGGGAGCGGCTCCGGTGCCTCCCCGGCCGCGCCGGCCTGCAGGAGCAGGCGCGCCTCGGTGCCGGAATAGGCCTGCGTGCAAGCGTAGCCCTCGCGCGCCAGGCGCGTCGCGACGATGTGGTTGATGTCGGCGTCGTCCTCGACGATCAGGATGCGCGGCTCGTCCGTCATCGGCATTCCCCTCGGTGATAAAAAGGTGACTGACACCATTTTATCATCGGATGTCGCGCGCCGCGCATCGAGCCCGCCGCGCAGCAAGTATACTGGGTGAAATCCGTCCCGGCGCCGCGCCGGGACACGACCGCGATCAGGGGGAAAGCGCACGATGGAAGAGCTGAAGCAGCGTATCGTCCAAGAAGGCACCATCAAGGAGGGGAACGTCCTCAAGGTCGACGCCTTCCTGAACCACCAGTGCGACGTGGGGCTGTTCGACCGCATGGGCGCCGAGTGGGCGCGGCTGTTCGCGGGCAAGCGGATCGACAAGATCCTCACCATCGAGGCCTCCGGCATCGGCATCGCCTGCGTGGCGGCGCAGCACTTCAACAACGTGCCGGTGGTGTTCGCGAAGAAGTACCAGTCCATCAACCTCGACGGCGAGCAGTACGCAACCTCGATCCACTCCTTCACTAAGCAGAAGGACTTCCACGTGATCGTGGGCAAGCGGTTCCTGAACAAGGGCGAGCACGTGCTCATCATCGACGATTTCCTGGCGAACGGCTGCGCGCTGAACGGCCTCATCGAGCTGTGCGAGGCGGCCGGCGTGGTCGTGGAGGGCATCGGCATCGCCATCGAGAAGGGCTTCCAGGGCGGCGGCGACAGCCTGCGCGAGCGCGGCTACGACCTGCAGTCGCTCGCCATCGTGGAGTCGATGGACCCCGCGACGGGATCGGTGGTGTTCCGCTGATGGCCGCGGGCGAGGACGGGACGGTCGGGTCGGCCGGACGCGCGGCGGACGCCCCTGCGGGGGCTCCCACCGAGCACTTCAAGTTCTTCAACCACACCGCCTGCGAGTTCTACCCGTGCCACGACATGCCGGCCGAGGAGCTCAACTGCCTCTTCTGCTTCTGCCCGCTCTACTGCCTGGGCAGCGAGTGCGGCGGGAACTTTCGGTACGTGGGCGAGGCGGGCGACATCAAGGATTGCAGCGCGTGCACCGTGCCGCATCGGCGCGAGAACTACGGGTACATCATGGAGCAGTTCGCGCGCGTGCAGGAGGTCGCGGCGGAACGCAGGCGGTAGTGGGGCGCGGCGGGGCTCCGCATCGGCAGCGCCGCGCCTGAGGAAGAGAGGGCGATGCCCGGTGCCGGGCATGCATCGAGGGAAAGGACAGGTCATGGACGCAACGACGGTGAAGATCGGGTTCCTGGGGTTCGGCAACATGGCGAGCGCCATCGCGGACGGCTGGCTCATGGCGGGCACAGTGCCCGCGGAGCACCTCTACGCCTGCGCCAAGCGCTACGACGCCCTGCGCGAGCGCACCGGGACGCGCGGCATGCAGGCCTGCGCGACGGCCGAGGAGCTCGTCGACGCGGTCGACATCGTAGTCGTGGCCATCAAGCCCTACCTCATCGAGACGGTGCTGCCGCCGCTCGCGGAGCGCCTGGCGGGCAAGGTGGTCGTCTCGGTCGCGGCGGGCTGGACGAGCGAGCGCTACGAGGCCGTCATTCCTGGCGTGCACCACATCTCGACGATGCCGAACACCCCGGTCGCGGTCTGCGAGGGGCTCGTGGCGTTCGAGCAGGCGAACACCCTCACGCCTGAGGAGCACGCGCTTATCACGGCGCTCTTCGAGCCGCTTGGGACGGTCGTCGAGGTCGAGACGCGCCTCATGTCCGTCGCCGGGACCATCGGCGGGTGCACGCCGGCGTTCATCGCCATGATGATCGAGGCGCTCGCCGACGCCGCGGTGAAGTACGGCATCCCGCGCGCGACCGCGTACACGATGGTGAGCCAGGCCGTCGCGGGGACCGCGCGCCTGCAGCTGGCCACGGGCGCGCACCCCGGCGCGATGAAGGACGCCGTGTGCTCGCCCGGCGGCACCACCATCCGCGGCGTCGCCGAGCTCGAGCGCGCCGGCATGCGCTCGGCGTTCATCCGCGCCATCGATGCCATCGAGGGCTAAGGCGAGCGCGTTTACCAAAGCCTTACGCCGCGGATGCAGCGCGGCTGGTATGCTTGTCCGAACAGAGGAGCTTTATTAGGGAGGGCCCAAATGTTGGATGCACTCGGAGGCTTGATCGTCCTCATCGTCCTGGTGGTGGTCATCATCGCGGTTCTGGTGAACGCGCTCTTCGTGGTGAAGCAGCAGCACGCCGTGATCATCGAGCGGCTCGGCCGCTTCAACCGCATCGTGGGCTCCGGCCTGCACGTGAAGATCCCCGTCATCGACCGCAAGGCCGCGACGGTGAGCCTGCGCACCATGAAGAACGGCTTCGACATCGACGCCAAGACCGAGGACAACGTGACCATCGGCCTCGAGGTCTCCGTGCAGTACCACGTGGGATACGAGATGGGCGCCACCCCGGCAGATTCCGGCGTCTACAAGAGCTACTACATGCTGCAGCAGCCCGTGGCGCAGATGCGCGACTTCATCACCGACGCGCTGCGCAGCTCCATCCCGGTGTACACGCTCGATGAGGTCTTTGCCAAGAAGGACGACATCGCGCAGGACGTGAACGCCACCGTGTCCGAGCAGATGGCGGACTACGGCTTCACGCTCGTCTCGACGCTCATCACGCGTATCGCGCTGCCGGCCGAGGTCGAGGATTCCATGAACCAGATCAACGCGGCGCAGCGCACGAAGGCGGCGGCGCAGGACCTGGCCGAGGCGGACCGCATCCGCCGCGTGACCGAGGCGCGCGCCGAGGCCGAGGCCATGGAGAAGGCAGGCGAGGGCATCGCCAACCAGCGCAAGGCCATCGCCGTGGGCATCAAGGACTCGCTCGAGAGCATCCAGGAGACCGGCGTGTCGAACCAGGAGGCTAACCTGCTGTTCATGTACACGCAGTGGACCGAGATGATGACCGAGTTCGCCAAGACCGGCAGGACCTCCACCGTGGTGCTCCCGGCCGATTTCAAGACGAGCGCGAGCATGTTCGAGCAGATGCTCGCCGCGGACAAGACGAGCGACCTCCCGCCGCTCTAGCACGTAACATGTAAAATTACCCCAGGGGTATTTTTACATCGGCGCACCAGGCCTGCGTAAAATAACCCCTGGGGTATTTTTACATCGCGAGCCAGTCGAGCTCGGTGTTCCAAGCCTCCGTGTCGAGAGCGATGGCGCAGTTGCCGCCCTCCAGGTCGGTCGCGGCCTCGAAATTCATGACCGAGAACCGCTCCTCGTACTCGGGCTCCCCGGCGGTGTATGCGTCGTACGCCGCGCGGATCTCCTGCAGGTTCTCGGGCGTGAGCTCGTCCGCCTCGCCCGGCTCCAGGTAGCCGTTGGGCAGGTGCGCGGAGAGCTCGAAGGCGAGCGCGGTGATATCGGGGGCCGTGAAGTCGAAGTACACGTTCGCGGTGCCCTCGTAGCCCTCGCCGATCTGCGAGAGGTACGCGTGCGCGCTCGAGAGGTCGTAGCTTGCGTGCGAGAGCTGCCAGATGGCGATCTCGTGCGCGCTCAGGCCGAGCTCTTCGGGCGTGGCGCCGCAATAGGACTGGAAGATGTCGCTGACGCCCTGCTCGAAGCGGGAGACCCCGTCCGCCTCGCCCGCGATCAGGGCGTCGAGCTGCAGCTTCGTCTCGGTCTGGACGGCGCTCACCACCGCGTCCTCCACCTCGCTCGGCGCACTGGGCTCGATGTCCTCGTAGCGGGGGCCGTCATCTTCGAAGAGCCCCTCGAAGAAGCCCCCGACGGCCGCCGAGCACGAGCTCAGGAGCATGCCCGCGCCGCTCGCGATGGCACCGGATAGCAAGATGAAGATGATGAGGTAGATGGCGCATGAGGTCGTGCGCGTGTTCGTATTCTGCTCGCCGCGATGCGTGCGCGGGGCGCGCGGCGCGTGCTTGCTGCGATGGCGGTGGTGCGGGGCGGTGTTCTCAGCAGCTGAGCCGGTGCCTGTGTTCGCGCCCGCATCGGTGCCGGCGTACCCTGAGGGTGCGGCGCCGAAGGAACTCCCCTGCGCCGGCGCGTCGTAACCGCCGTATATGGGGGCGCTGCCGGCATCGTCTTCCGGCGCGGTCGTGCTGACAGGATCCATCGAGCCGCCCGCGCCCTGCCATGCGCTCCCGTGCGCGGACGGCGCGTCGTCATGATCGTAGGTGGGAGGCTGGTAGCTGTTCGATGCTGGCCCCGACAGTTTTCCGCGACGGCGCTCGCCGCGCCGCTTGATGCGCGCTATGCCGTCGTCTGGATCGGGGTCCTCGCGCTCGGGCTCCTCGCTCGGCATCACGGGATCGGGCGCGTTGAAGGGGTCGATGTTCTCATCGCCCGAATGCGAACGCCTCAAAGCCATGGCTCCTCCTTGCCTGCGGGGAAATCGAATGGTGCATGCCGCGCCGCCCGCGCTCCGCGTTCGGCGAGGCTGCCGCAAAACCGGGGCCGTCCGGCCGGTATTCGGGCTAGAGCAGCCCGCCGAACAGCCCGTCGTCGTCGCCATCCTGCTTGGGACCGCGGTCGACGTACATCTTGTGCGTGCGGCGCTCGAGGATGAACGCGGCGAAGGCGGCGACGGCCAGGCCGCCGAAGAAGAGGACGGCGAGACCGGCGCGCGATTCGAAGAGGAACGAGAAAATATCTTGCATGGGTGCTCTTTCGTGCTCATCGGTTAAAAAAGCTGTGCATCCGGGCGTTTCGGGCCTTCACGCGAAACGCCTGACGTGCATTAAGTATATACTTGCCAAAGCGCGCGCGGGCCGTTCTGACGAATTGCTTACGCGCAGGGAACAGCGAGACGCGGCGGGCGCGCTTGCCCCGCCGTCGGTGCCATAGGGAACCGGAGGAGCCATGCTCGATATCAAGTTCGTACGCGAGAACCCCGATGCGGTCGATACCGCGATGGCGAACCGTCAGACCACGTGGGATCGCGAGCGCTTCTTCGCGCTCGACGAGGAGCGCCGCGCGGTCATCGCCGAGGTCGAGAAGCTGCAGGCTGCGCGCAACGCCGAGTCGAAGAAGATCGGCGCGCTCATGCGCGAGGGCAAGCGCGAGGAGGCCGAGGCGGCCAAGGAGGCCGTGCGCGAGGTGAACGACCAGATCGAGGGGCTGGCGGACCGCCGCAGCGCCCTCGACGCCGAGCTCAACGACTTCATGGCGCACCTGCCGAACATCCCGTGCGATGCCACGCCCGTGGGCAAGGACGAGACCGAGAACCCTGAGCGCCGTCGCTGGGGCACCCCGCGCGACTTCGCGGCCGAGGGCTTCGAGCCCAAGGCGCACTGGGACCTGGGCACGGACCTGGGCATCCTCGACTTCGACCGCGGCGCGAAGCTCTCGGGTGCGCGCTTCACGGTGCTCGCCGGGGCGGGCGCCGCGCTCGACCGCGCGCTGCAGAACTTCTTCCTCAACACGCACATCGCGCGTGGGTTCAAGGAGTTCATCCCGCCGGTGATCGTGAACCGCGAGATCATGTACGGCACCGGCCAGCTGCCGAAGTTCGAGGACGACGCCTACCATACGGGCGAGGACCAGTTCCTCATCCCCACGGCCGAGGTCGCGCTCACCAACCTCCACGCCGGCGAGGTGATCGATGTCGCCGACCTTCCGCTGCGCTACACCGCGGGCACCCCGTGCTTCCGCGAGGAGGCGGGCTCGGCCGGGCGCGACACGCGCGGCATCATCCGCCAGCACCAGTTCACGAAGGTCGAGATGGTGAAGTTCGCCACGCCCGAGCAGTCCGACGACGAGCTCGAGAGCATGGTCGCCGAGGCCGAGTACCTGCTGCAGCAGCTGGGGCTGCCGTACCGCGTGATCAGCCTCTGCACGGGCGACCTGGGCTTCTCCGCGCGCCAGACCTACGATATCGAGGTGTGGCTGCCGAGCTACAACAGCTACAAGGAGATCTCGTCCTGTTCCAACTGCGGCGATTTCCAGGCGCGCCGCGCGAACATCAAGTACCGCGACCCCGAGCACTTCAAGGGCGTGCGCCTGCTGCACACGCTCAACGGCTCCGGCCTGCCCACCGGCCGCACCATGGCCGCCATCATGGAGAACTACCAGAACTCCGACGGCTCCATCACGGTGCCCGAGGTGCTGCGTCCCTACATGGGCGGCATGGAGCGCATCGGGTAGCAGCGGGCTGCGGCGGCGCGCGTGCTCCGCGCGTGTTTCGTTCGTGCAGGGCTGCCCTGCCGGGCGGGCGCGCTCGCGAGCGCGTGCCCTGCGCGTGACGGAGCGCGGCCGCTTGGGTGCGCTGGACAGAGCTTTGGCCTTGGCGGGCGGTGCGGAGATGCGCGCCGCCCGTTTTGCATGGGTCGGTGGTCGATGGATGGCGGTGGGGTGCGGCCATACCCCACCCCACCATACCAGCGCGTCCGGACACGCCGGGAAAACCCTCTACAAACAAAACACGAACATACGTTCTCTTTCTGCCGTATAATGGCCTCACAGGCGGATGGCAGGAGGGCATATGGGGAACGCGGTTCCAGATGAGGTCGTCCTCTTCGAGGGGAGCGATGGCGTCGAGCACATGCACGTGGTGTGTCGGCGTTCGGGTGACGGCGGGCTCGTGCTCGTCCAGGAGAGCGCGGGGGAGGTGTCGCGCTGGTGCTTCGGCGAGTCACCGCATCGAGCGATCTTGCATATCGATGCCCAGCAGGTGCATGCGCTCGCGCGGCACTTCCACGTGCGGGATGCGGGAGGGGTTGCCGCAGCGCTGGAGATCGAGGTCACCGGATTCGATAGTTTGACGCAAACGCGCAGGTTATTGACCCTATTGGATAAACCGGAACATTTTTTTGAAAAAACTGCTTGACTCACCCCGGGGGGCATGCCATTATATGTCTTGCGTTGCGGCGTTACCTCAGCTGGATAGAGGGTCTGACTACGAATCAGAACGTCATAGGTTCGAATCCTATACGCCGCACCAGTCGAGATGTACGGGCGCTCTTCGGAGCGCCCGTTTTCGTATATCTGCTCTTCCTGGTTCGAAGCTCCTCCGTTTAGAGCGGGCTGCCGCCACCGCGCACGGCACGCCTGGCGGCGCGTACCCGCCGCGTGCGAAATAGTCCCGGCGGAACACTGCGCGAGCGGACACAATACAACCAGGCTGGCGCATGGCAGCAGCCGACACGCGCGTACGGGCGCGGGGATGCACGTCGGTAGCGGGGAGGTGAAGGTCGATGTTGGACGATGTGGCGCATACGGACACCGAGCGCGCGGAAGAGCCGGCGCCCCGTGCACAGGAGACGCGCGACGAGCGCGACGGTGCATCGGCCATGCCGGAGCCCTCGGAGCCCCCGGCCGACGACGAGCCCCTCGACCTCACGCCGCTCCCGCTCCCGCACGCCATCAGGCCGCTCGAGCCGTTTTTCGAGCTCCCCTTCGTCGACGCGATCGATGCCGTGCGCCTCTCCTGCGAGGCGCGCCCCGACGCATCCGGCATCGAGCGCTTCATACACCGCGTCCTGTCCGAGCTCGATACGGTGGAGCTGCGCGCCCTCGCCGCGTCCCGCCGCCTCTCGCTCGCGTTCATCGAGCGCATGGACGCGTTCTACCTCAACTTCGATCAAAACGGTGCCACGAGCGCCGAGCGCGCTGCCATCTATGCTGCGGAGACGGCGATCAACCGCATCTATCGCGTGCTGCACCTGCTGGGCTTCGGCCTAGCGGAGGTCGATGCGTCTCCCTCCGAGGAGGCGTGCTCCGCGTACGACCAGGCGTCGTATGCCGGCGCGACGGTCATCATGGGCGAGCT
Source organism: [Collinsella] massiliensis (assembly GCF_002161605.1). Taxonomy (NCBI): domain Bacteria; kingdom Bacillati; phylum Actinomycetota; class Coriobacteriia; order Coriobacteriales; family Coriobacteriaceae; genus Enorma; species [Collinsella] massiliensis. The sequence goes on from NZ_NFIE01000009.1 coordinate 55,450, forward strand.
CATGGAGCAGGTGTCCGCGGACAACCCGTGGGCTGCGCTCGGCAATGTCGCCTGCGCCCCCGGAGGGATCTGGGACGTCCTCACGCGCTTCGCGACGCTCGGCGAGCAGGTCGGCCTGCTCGCGCGGCTCGATTACCGGGCGCACATCGCGATCGATTGCGGCGAGCTGCGCATCGAGTTCGTCGCGCCGGGGGCTGCGAGCATGCCCCGCTCGGTGTACGACCTCTCAGCGGACGCATGGCGCGCATGCCCGGAAGCCGAGCGGGCCGCATGGGCGCGCGAGTACACCGCCCGCATGGCGCTCGTTTTGGCGACGGCGGGGTTCGCGGCCGGCTTCGCAGTCGAGCGCTGCACGGTCACGGCGAATGATGGCGCGCTCGGCCAGCCATACGCGGTCGCCCTCGACCGGGGATGGTTCATGGCGCGGCTCTCCGCGATGCAGTGCGACCTCGACGGCTGCCCGCTGGCGGACGCGCTCGCTCTGGATACGCTCGCTGTCTGCGAGGTGGAGCCGGAAGGGCGCGGCGCCGACGCGGATACTTCGGAGCAGCCCGAGCCGCGTTCGGCCGAGCCCGAGGCGGCGTCCGCGGAGAAGGCTCCCGACACGCCGCCGGCCGAGGCCGTATCGGTCGAGTTCCGCGCGCCCGCGCATGACGCGCGCCCGCTCCCGCCCGAGCTTCGCGAGCTGCTGCTGGCAGATACCGCCGCGGAGCTCGAGGTCATGGAGGATGATGCCGACCCGTACATGGCGCGCCTGCGCGAGCTGCGTGAGCACGAGGAGACCGACCCGGGCTTCGCCGAGCGCGGGTACCTCGAGGTGGTGGACGAGCTGGAGGCGCAGTGCGCGACGCACGAGTTGCTTGCCGACGCGCCGGTCATCACGCGGTTCTGCGAGAGCTACGTGGGGCGCATCGAGCTGCCGGTGTTCGAGGAGGACGCGTCGGTGCGCATCCTGCGAGCGCCGGACGCGCTGTTCTTCGCGCGCCTCGCGCTCTGCCGGATGTACCTCGCGGCCGAGGCGTACGACCGCGCGCTGGCCGAGGCGCGCTGCCTGCTCGATTTGGCGCCCACGTCCATGCAGGCGCACGTGATGCTCGTGAACGCCCTCGCGCGCCTCGACCGGTACGCCGAGGTCGTCGAGGCCGTGCGCCAGGGGCTGCGCGTGGCATTCGAGCGCGATGCCATCTCCTACCTGCTGTACCGCGTCGCGTTCGCCTTCTGGAGGCTCGGCGACCGCGAGACGGCGGCTGCCTGCTACCGGCTCGTCCGTGGCGGCGGGCGCGGCGATGCCCTGGCGGAGGAGGAGCTCGGCGAGCTGCTGCGCGAGATGGGCAGGGAGGATGCGCCGGGAATCGACGAGTCGATCGCCCGCGTGCGCGCGCAGGGGCTCGTGTGCGCGCCGTGGAGCGACGGGTTCAAGCTCGTCGTGGACGCGGCGGTGCTCCTGGCCGACCACGGCTTCTTCTTCCTGGCCGGGCGCTGCGCGCACGCGATGTGGCACGTGCTCGGTCGCGACGAGCTCGGCGTCGTGAGCCGCGCGCTGCTGGGGTAGCTGCGGGGTGCGCGGCGGCAGGCTCGAGCGACGGATGTCTTAGTTGGTGGAGTGGCCCCGAAAAGCGCGAACCCCCACCCGGGCGTGCCGGGCAGGGGTTCGTGTAAGTCACGGCTGGCGGAGAGCTGGGGATTCGAACCCCAGATTCCCTTGTGGGGAATACTCGCTTAGCAGGCGAGCACCTTCGGCCTCTCGGTCAGCTCTCCGTTAGCAGCTCACAATGATACCGTACCCGCCGGCCGCAGCACAAGGGCGAAGTGAAAAAGCATACTCAAGCGATGGGAAGCGTCTCGGCGGAGACGGGGCGGTTCTCCCGGTGCGCGCGCACCGCATCCCAGGAAAACGATGCTGCGAGCTCGTCGGCGGTGCGTGGGGTGGTGTCGGGCGCGAGGCCGGTCAGGCCGGCAAGCCAGCCGAGCAGCGCCGCGGCCGAATCGAAGCGCGCCCGGAGCTCGCCCATGTCGAGGTCGTGGTCGCGCTTGGCGAGCCGTCTCCCGTCGGGTGCGAGCAACAGCGGAACGTGTGCATACGCTGGTTGCGGGAGGCCGAGGAGCCGCTGCAGGTAGATCTGGCGGGGCGTCGAGGGCAACAGGTCGCAGCCGCGCACGATCTCCGTCACGCCCATCTCGGCATCGTCTACCACCACGGCGAGCTGGTAGGCGAAGACGCCGTCGCTGCGCTGCACGAGGAAGTCCCCGCACTCGCATGCGAGCACCTGGCGCTGCGGCCCGTACACGCGATCGGTGAACGTGATGGTGCCGGCGGGATCGGCGGCACCCGGCACGCGCAGGCGCAGCGCGGGCGGGCGCACGCGGCTGCGCGCGGCGATCTCCTCGGGTGAGAGATCGCGGCACGTGCCCGCGTAGACGGGTGTGCCGTCGCTTGCATGCGGGGCGCTCGCGGCATGGAGCTCTGCGCGCGTGCAGAAGCAGGGGTAGGTGAGGCCGGTGGCATCGAGCTCGCGCGCGGCGTCGCGGTACAGCTCGAGCCGGTCGTGCTGGTAAACGGGATCGCCGTCCCAAGCGAGGCCGAGCCAGCGCAGGTCGTCGAGCAAAAGGTCCGTCCATGGGCCGGACTGTGTGCGGGGGTCGAGGTCCTCGACGCGGAGCACTACGCGACCTCCCGCGCTGCGCGCCGAGAGCCAGGCGATAAGCGATGCGTACACGTTTCCCAGGTGCATGCGGCCGGAAGGCGTGGGCGCGAAGCGGCCGACGACCGGCGCCGCGCCGCCCGATCTGCCGGCCCTTCCAGATGCTGCTGTGTTCCCGTTCGTTTCCATGAACGAAAGTATAGCGGAGCGCCATTCCGGCCGTGCATCGGAGCGATTTATCACAGCGTTCGGCTCAATGTGGTGATGGATTTCAGATATGCACGATTCGACCGCCTATACAGGGGCCTCGGAGGGCGGATTGCTGCTGCGGGCGCGTGTCCGCGCAATGGAATCCTGGCGTTTTGTCGCCCAGGCCGAGTCCTTGCGCGCGTTCCGCGCGGCTGAATCGTGCATATCTGAATTCCATCATCATAATTCGGCGGTTCCCATGCGAAAACCGAAGCGCGGGGCATGCCGAGGCGCATAGCGAGGGGTGCGCGGCAGCAAAACGCGCGCCCGTTCGCGAAAACGAAGGAGCCCCAGGCGTGCAACCTGGGGCTCCTCGGAAAAGGGGGGGGCGAGATGAACGGGCGGCCGGCGAGTCGCGTACCGGCCGCCCGGAAGGGGAGCGGCTACAGCGGTAGCGCCGTCATCTGCGTGTACACGCGAGCCTGGTACTCGCGATCGAGATCGTACAGGCCCTTGGGATCGGAGCCGAACAGCTTCATGTTCGTGATCATGTCGCGGGCGTTGGTCTCCTCTTCGCCCTGCTCGGACACGAACCAATCCAGGAAGCGCATCGCGCGCACATCGTGGACCTCGTTGGCGACCTCGTAGCAGTTGTGGATGAGGCCCGTCACGTACTCCTCGTGCTCGAGGCCGGCCTCGAGCGGCTCGAGGTCGTTCTCGAAGACCTTATCGGGCTTGGCGATGGCCTCCATCGTGGGCTTGAAGTCGTTATCAAGGAGGTAGCGACGGATGGCGAGCGCGTGGTCCATCTCTTCCTTGGCCTGGATCACGTACCAGTTCGCGAAGCCCTTGAGGCCGCGATCCTCGTAGTAGTCGGCAAACGTAAGATAGAGGTACGACGAATAGAACTCAGCATTGATCTGATCGTTCAGTACCTGTGCGACGCGCTCGTTCATTGCCATGTTGGTTTCCCTCCGCAAACCTTGTCGTTTTGACGGGTTGTCACCCCGTTCATCGCTATCTATACCCACTTGTCGGAACGCAAACGGGCAATCGCCGTCCTCGCAACTCGTACACAAAGCGGGGACCCCGCCCGCGCGCCCGAGTCGGACGTCCGGCCGCGGCGCATGTCGATGTTCCATGCGCGGCGTCGCGAGCATGTACCCAGCAAATGCGCTACATTAGAGGGCGTCGGATTAGCTGCCGCCGGAGCGCGGCGGCGCAGCGGGCAAGGAGGGCCGCATGGGATCTGAGCGTAAAATCGAGCGCGCGCTCATATCGGTGACCGATAAGACGGGCATCGTCGAGTTCGCGCAGGAGCTCGTCGAGAAGTTCGGCGTCGAGATCATCTCGACGGGTGGCACGGCGAGGACTCTCGAGGAGGCGGGCGTTCCCGTCACCCCGATCGAGCAGTTCACGGGGTATCCGGAGATGATGGACGGCCGCGTGAAGACGCTCCATCCCAAGGTGCACGGCGCGCTGCTCGCCCGCCGCGACTCCGAGCAGCACATGGCCGAGGCGGCCGAGCACGACATCAAGCTCATCGACCTCGTCTGCGTGAACCTGTATGAGTTCGAGAAGACCGTCTCCGACCCGAACGTGACCTTCGAGGACGCCATCGAGCACATCGACATCGGCGGTCCCTCCATGCTGCGCTCCGCGGCGAAGAACAACGACGCCGTGACCGTGATCTGCGACCCGGCGGACTACGCCCCCGTGCTGGAGGAGATGAGCGTGCACTGCGGCTCCACCACGAAGGTGACGCGCCGCCGCCTGGCCGCGAAGGTCTTCGCCCGCACCGCCGCCTACGACACGGCCATCTCGACGTGGTTCAGCTCCTATCTCGAGCTGCAGAGCCGCGCGATCGATCCCGACGACCCCTTCGAGCCCCCCGCGCTGCTCGACCTGCACCTCACCAAGGTCCAGGACCTGCGCTACGGCGAAAACCCGCACCAGGCCGCCGCGGTGTACCAGCTCGACGGTGAGCTCGCAAACCTCGTGAGCTCGGCGAACCCGCTCGTGGGCGCGGAGCAGATCCAGGGCAAGCCGCTCTCGTACAACAACCTGCTCGACGCCGACGCCGCCTGGAACGCGGTGCGCGAGTTCGACGAGCCGGCGTGCGTGATCCTGAAGCACCAGAACCCGTGCGGCTCCGCCGTCGCCGCCGACGTGACCACGGCGTACGACCGCGCCTTCGCCTGCGACCCCAAGAGCGCATTCGGCGGCATCATCGCCGTGAACCGTGAGGTCCCGCTCTCGCTCGTGGAGCACTTCGCCGACCAGAACAAGCAGTTCGTCGAGGTGCTCATCGCGCCGAGCTACACCCCGGAGGCGCTCGAGCGCCTGAGCCGTCGCCAGAACCTGCGCGTGCTCGCTACGGGCGGCGCCGAGGGCCATGCCACGCTCGAGCTGCGCTCGGTCGACGGCGGCGTGCTCGTGCAGTGCGTCGACACCGTGGAGGAGGATCCCTCCGAGTTCACGTGCCCCACGATCCGCAAGCCCACCGACAAGGAGATGCGCGACCTCGTGTTCGCGTGGAACGTCGTGAAGACGGTGAAGTCGAACGCCATCCTGGTGGCCAAGGACCAGGCGGGCATCGGCATGGGACCGGGTCAGCCCAACCGTGTGGACTCCGCGCTCCTGGCCTGCGAGCGCGCCGAGGACGCCTGTGAGCGTATGGGCGTCGAGGCGAGCGGGTTCGTGGCCGCGAGCGACGCGTTCTTCCCGTTCCGCGACAATGTGGACGTGCTCGCAGAGCATGGCGTCACCGCGATCATCCAGCCGGGCGGCTCGGTGCGCGACGACGAGTCCATCAAGGCGTGCGATGATCACGACATCGCGATGATCTTCACGGGTACGCGCCATTTCCGCCACTAAGGCGGGTCGCCGAGCGGCGTCGGCGCGCGTGATTCTGGAATCGAGCGGCCATCCGGTAGCCGGATGGCCGCTTTTTTGCGGCGGAATGCCCTGTGCGAACCCAAACGGCGCGAAACGAGCGGTTTATGCGGGGGTGGCCGAGTAGCCGGGAAACGGGCAACCTCGCTACCTGTGGTTTTGCTGGAGCGCAACCCCTTGCTACTTGAGGGGGTGCCTATAAAACGCTCGTTTCGCGCGGTTTGTATTCCGGGGGAGTGGAACTGCTTCGCGCGCCGGGTACAATGGTCGCGATTTCGAAGGGAGCATGTATGGCTGAGGAGTTCAAGCTGGGCAGGCCCGCGCTCGTGTGCCGTTGGCGGCTGGCTGGGCGGAGCGTACCGCTGCTCAACCGTCATATGCGGGCGCTCTCCCAGCGCCGCGTGCAGGGCGAGCCGCTTACCGTGAACCTGCTCGGTTGGGTGAAGCAGCATATCGAGTGGTCGCTCGCAGAGGATCCGTCGGCTGTGGCGGACGGTGTGCTCATGCTCGTGGTGGACGAGGACGGCCAGGCGGCCATGAGCACGGGGGCGTATGAGCCGCTCGCGGACGCGTCGCCCGAAGCGCTCATCGAGCGGGCGGCCGCCGCGCGCGCGGAAGCGAATGCGACGGGCATCGCGCCCGAGCTGCTGTGCTGCGTGCAGGATGGTGCGCTCGTGTTCGGCGCGCCCGAATCGTCTGCGCGGTCGGGCGCTGCGACCTTCATCCGCCAACTCGCCGAGACGCGCGGGCATGCGGTGTCCTTCGATCCGGCGCTCCCCGAGCGCGCACGCATCGGCGTCGCGGGCACGCTCGCCCTCATCTCGGATGAGCACGGCGTCGTGGTGGAAGCGGCCGACGCCGCATCCGACGACGGGCTGCTCACCTTCCTGAGCTCTTCGTTCGATAAGCTGCGCGATTCCGTCCGCTAGGGGCAGCCCTTACGCATCGGGGAACAGCTCGTCCATGAGCGCGATGCGGCAGGCGAGCGCCAGCTGGTCGGAATCGTCCGCGCGGCGGTAGTCGAGGCCGGTGAGCGCGGAGATCTTCTCGAGGCGGTAGCGGATCGTGTTCGCGTGCTGGCCAAGCGCCTGCGCGGTCTCGGCGACGGAGCGCCCGCAGGCCACGAAGCTGCGGAGCGTCTCCTCGAGCGCGCTGCCATGCTCGGAATCGTGCTCGCTCAGCGGATCCAGGATGCGCGCGGCGAACTGCCGGAGCGGATCGGAGCCCACGAAGGGCAAGAGCGCGCGGAACACGCCCAGGTGGTCGAAGCGGATCGTCGCGCCGCCGCGGTGGTGGGCGAAGCGCGCCGCCTGCATCGCTTCGGTCACGGACTGCGCGAGCTCTTCGAGGGCGAAGTGCCGCGCGCTGATGCCCGTGCCTGCGGGGATGATCCCGCAGCGCTCGAAGATGGCCGCCTCGCGGAACTGCCGCTCCACGGCATCCAGGTCGAGCACGTGCTCGGGGTCGATGCTCACCACGCCGATGATGCCGCCGTCGTAGCTGGCGAGCATGCGCTCGCACGCGGCGAGACCCTGCTTGTGGTACTCATGCTCGAGCTGCTGGAACTCGTCGAGCGTGAGCGGCTCGTCGAGCTCGGCGTACAGGGTGACGAAGGCGGACTTGAACGACGGGTTGAGCATGAGCGCGTGGCGGCGCACGGCATCCGGGTCGCCGGCGTCGCGCAGGAGCGCGTCGATCGTGGATTGCGCGAAGCTCGAGCTCGAGAGCTCCTGGATGCGCCGGTCGACGGCATAGATGACGGTGTCGAAGAAGAGGTCGTCGGACGTCACGAGGAAGACCGGGAAATTGCGTACGTTGGCGTAGCGGATCGCCTGCTCGGGGATGGGTAGGTGGAGCACGTTCTTGATGACGAGGCCGCTCGCGCCCTTCGCGACGAGGTATTTGATGGCGTCGGTGATGAGGTAGGGGTTGTCCTGGGCATAGAGGAAGGTGCTCAGGACGAGGTCGTTCGCGCTGAAGTTGGCGCGCTGGTATTTGTTCTTGAGGCCGGGCATGAGCTCGTAGTCGAGGATGCACACCTCCGAGATGCTGCGCGCGAGACCGCCGCCGCCCGCGATGAGGCGCAGGCTTTCGGCGTAGGAGTTGAGCAGATCGGATACGGTATAGAGCATGCGACCACCCGCTAGATATAGAGATTCACATAAATCTAAGGTAAGAATACTAGAGATAGCAACAATTCATGGCTAAGCTCATTCGAATTTGCGTGGATTTGCGCCTAAATATGCGCAATCGAACACATAACGCTTGGAGCAAACTCTAAGAAATAACCCTTGGTTCCCACGGATGTCCGGAGTAGGGTACGGACGGTGAAGCGCGCTCCCATGCGCGCGAAATCGTCAGATGCGCTGGCGGCGCGGGGCGCAACGCCCACCGCGCGTCGCGGCGAGGAAAGGAGCAGGGAAGATGGGCAAGATGGTCGTGCTATCTGCCAAGGAGGTCGAGCGCGTGCTCGCGATCGACGACGTGATCAAGGCGGTCGAGGGCGCCTACGAGCAGAAGGCGCTCGGGAAGGGCATCGCGTGGCCGATGGTCTACGAGCAGTTCGAGCCGGACGTGGCGGATATGGACATCCGCTCGGGTGAGCTCATGGCCTCCGGCCTCTTCGGGCTCAAGCTCACGGCCTGGTTCTCGAAGAACCCGGAGCGCGGTCTGCCGGACATCTACGGCACGACGCTGCTGTGCGACGACACCACCGGCGAACCGCTCTGTCTGCTGAACGCTTCGGCCGTGACGGGCCTGCGCACGGGCGCGGCCGGCGCGCTGGGCGTGAAGTGGCTCGCCCGCGCCGATGCGAAGAACCTGCTCGTGGCGGGCGCGGGGCACATGAGCGCCTTCGAGGTCGCCGCGACGCTCGCTGCCTGCCCGAACATCACGCACGTCGAGGTGTGGGAGCCGCGGAGCTCGGAGGCTCCCGAGGCCCGCGTGGAGGCGATCCGCGAGACCGTCGCCCGCGTGCTCTCCGCGTGCACCGAGCCGCGTCTGGCAGACACGTACGAGATCGTCGCCGTTGCCGACGGCGAGGCCGCTGCGCGCCGTGCCGACGCCATCATCACCGTCACGCCGGCGACCACGCCCATCATCCAGGACGCTTGGGTGCAGCCGGGCACGCACATCTCGAGTGTCGGCGCGGACATGCCGGGCAAGCAGGAGCTCGCGTCCGCGCTCGTGGCGCGCGCCCGCATCTTCGCAGACGACCGCGCGCAGGCCGTGAGCTCGGGCGAGTTCGAGATCCCGGTGCGCGAGGGCGCGATCACGCCCGATGACATCGCGGGCGAGCTGGGCGAGGTGATCGCCGGCATGGTCGCCGGCCGCGAGAACGACGAGCAGATCACGGTGTTCGACACCTCGGGCATCGCCGTGCAGGATCTCGCGTCGTCGAAGATCGCCTACGACCGCGCCGTCGAGGCGGGGCTCGGCCAGACGGTCGAGCTGTAAGCCCCGCATCGCATCAACCGCCGGGGCGCTCCGTGCCGCGCCGCGAGCCGCGTCCGGCGCCCGTACGCTCCGATAGAAAGGAACCCATCATGCAGATCAAGGACTTCGCCGTCGAGCAGTGGATGAACGCCTGGGAGACGAAGTGCACCTACAACGTCGCCGAGACGTGCGTCTACTCCGTCACGCTCGACCAGCTCTTCGAGATCACGGGCACCGATAAGGCCGCGTTCATGGAGGAGTTCGCGAGCCGCCGCCTCACCTACGGCGACATCGAGGGCCAGCCGCGCTTCCTCGAGGGCATCTGCAAGCTCTACCGCACCGTCGAGCCCGAGCACGTCGTGACGACCCACGGCGCGGCCGGCGCGAACGCCCTCGTGCTGCAGACGCTTGTGGACCCCGGCGACCACGTGGTCTCCATCATGCCCACCTACCAGCAGCTTTACTCCATTCCGGAGATGTGCGGCGCCAAGGTGGACATCATGCACCTGAAGCGCGAGAACGGCTACCACGTCGACGTGGACGAGCTGCGCGCGCTCGTGACCGACGACACGAAGCTCATCTGCATCAACAACCCCGACAACCCTACGGGCGCGCTCCTCGACACCGATACGCTCAAGGTAATCGTCGATGTCGCGCGCGAGCACGACGCCTGGCTCATGTGCGACGAGGTGTACCGCCTGCTCACGCAGGACGGCTCGTACCAGGAGTCGGTCGTGGACCTCTACGACAAGGGCGTCGTGACCTCGTCGATGTCGAAGGTGTGGTCGCTCGCCGGCCTGCGCCTGGGCTGGTGCGTCACCAAGAGCCCGGAGCTGCGCCGCGCACTCCTCTCGCACCGCGACTACAACCTCATCTCGTGCGGCATGTTCGACGAGGCGGTGGCGGCGCTCGCGCTCTCCCACGCCGATAAGCTGCTCGAGCGCAGCCGCGCCATCGTGCGTCAGAACCTCGAGGTGCTCGAGCGCTGGGTGGACGCCGAGCCGCACCTCTCGTTCGTCAAGCCTGAGGCGGGCACCACGGCGCTCGTCTACTACGACTACGACGTCGATTCCTACACGTTCTGCGTGAACATGATCAAGGAGTCCGGCGCGCTCGTGACCCCGGGCGACTGCTTCGAGGAGCCGAAGAGCATGCGCATCGGCTACGCCTATTCCGACAACGTCGCGGACCTGCAGGAGGGCCTCGACGCCATCTCGCGCTACCTGCGCACGCTCGAGTAGGGGCGGGTGGATACCATGGAATCTTTGCTTGCCGAGGTCGAATCCATCCGCGATGAGCTCGTCGCGGACCGCCGCTGGCTCCATCAGCACCCCGAGACCGGCTACGACCTGCCCGAGACGGTCGCCTACGTGCGCGGCCGCCTGGAGGAGATGGGCTATGAGGTCGAGGAGCCCATCGAGAGCGGCCTGGTGTGCTGCGTGGGCGACACGACCGGCCCGTGCTTTTTGCTGCGGGCGGACATGGACGCGCTTCCGCTCGAGGAGCAGACGGGTCTGCCGTTCGCTGCCACCAACGGCAACATGCACGCGTGCGGCCACGATTTCCACACGGCCATGCTGCTCGGCGCCGCGCAGATCTTGAAGCGCCATGAGGCCGAGCTCCCCGGCTGCGTGAAGATCGTGTTCCAGCCCGACGAGGAGGCCACCGACCCGCGCGAGACCCTGGGTAACGAAGCGCTCTGCGACGCCGGCGTGCTCGAGAATCCCAAGGTGGGGGCTGCCGCGGGCATGCACCTCTGCCCCGTGGGCGTGCCGGTGGGCACGGTGGGGAGCATCACCGGGACGGCGTTCTTCTCGGTCGACGACGTGGAGATCGAGATCCTTGGCACCGGCGCGCACGGCGCCCAGCCGCAGAAGGGCGTCGATCCGCTCAACATCATGTCGCACATCCACATCGCGCTGCAGGAGGTGCTCGCGCGCGAGGTGAACCCGTATGAGGCCTGCGTGCTCACGTTCGGCACCATGGGCGGCGGCACGGCGGCGAACATCATCCCCGAGCGCGCGCACATGCTTGGGTCGCTGCGCACCACGAACGAGGAGACGCGCCAGCGCCTGCACGAACGCATCACAGCCATCGTGGAGCACACGGCCGCGGCCTTCGGCGGCGAGGCGCACGTGGCCTTCCTGCGCGGCCTGCCCACCGTCTACAACGATCCCGCGCTCACCGAGGAGCTCGAGGGCTGCTACGAGCGCTATACCGGCCGGCGGGCGCTCCGCCTCTCCGAGCCCTTCTCGGGGTCGGACGACTTCGGCTGCATGTCGCACCGCGTCCCCTCGACGTATTTCCTCCTCGGCTCCACGCCCGAGGGATCCGAGGAGTTCCCCCTGCACAGCCCCTACATCGTGTTTGACGAGGGAATCCTTGCGACCGGCTGCTCGCTGCTCGTGTCCGCGGCCATGGGCTGGCTGGAGGACCGTGCGCGCGGGGCCGGCGATGCACCCGCCGAGGCGTAGCGGCAGGCAATCGAGAAAGGAGCTTCCATCGTGTCGGAACAAGCAAAGAAGAAAAAGAAGAAGGGGCTGAACTCCTACCTCATCCTTGCCGCCTGTCTCGTGGGCACCGCGGTGCTCACGTGGATCGTCTCGGCGTTCTCGCCTGAAGTGACGCCTGCGACGCTCGCGCAGGTTCTGAGCTCGCCCGTCGAGGGCTTTGCGAGCGCGATGGCGGTCTGCGTGTTCGTCATCGTTCTCGGTGGGTTCCTAGAGATCGTCGCGGCCACGGGCGCCCTCGATGCCGGTATCGCGGCACTCGTGCGGCGCATGCGCGGCCATGAGCTCCTGCTCATCCCCATCCTCATGACGCTACTCGGCATCTGCGGGTCCACCTACGGCATGTGCGAGGAGACCGTGCCGTTCTACATCATCATCGGCACGGCCATGTACGCCGCCGGCTTCGATACCCTGACCTCGTGCCTCATGGTGCTGCTGGGCGCCGGCTGCGGTTGCATCGGCTCCACGGTGAACCCGTTCTCGGTGGGCGTCGCGCAGGCGGCTCTCGCCGACTTGGGCTACAGCGTCGACCAGGGTGTGCTCCTAGCGCTCGGCTTAGTGATCCTCGTCATTGCCGAGGGCTCGGCGATCGTGTTCGTCATGAACTATGCGCGGAAGGTGCGCGCGAACCCCGATGCCTCCCTTATGTCGCCCTCCGAGCGCGCGGCGGAGAAGGCCGAGTTCAGCGGCGCCTCCGATACCCAGGAGCGCAAGCTCACCGGCCGCCAGCGCCTGGTGCTCGTCTTGCTGGCGTTCGCGTTCATCGTCATGATCATCTCGTTCATCCCGTGGGAGAACTTCGGCATCACGGTGTTTTTGGCGGGTGCCACGGGCGATAACCTCGCTACGGCTTGGAGCGCCATCCTTACCGGCGTGCCGCTCGGCCAGTGGTACTTCAACGAGTGCACGACGTGGTTCCTGCTCATGGCGATCGTCGTCGGCATCGCCGGTGGGCTTTCCGGCGACTCGATCGTCAAGACGTTCCTCAAGGGCGCGGCGGGCATCCTCGACATCGCTCTCGTCATCGCCCTCGCGCGCGCCATCTCCGTGCTCATGTCCGCCACGCATCTCGATACCTGGCTGCTGAACACGGCCGCTTCGATGCTCGCGAACGTGCCTGCACCCGTGTTCGCCATCGGATCGATGGTGGTGTTCCTGCTGCTCTCGTTCGCTATCCCCTCGAGTTCCGGCATGGCGACCGTCTCCATGCCCATCATGGGGCCGCTCGCGATCCAGCTCGGGCTATCCCCCGAGGTCATGATCATGATCTATGTGGTGGCGCACGGGCTCATCCTGCTCTTCACGCCCACATTCGGTGTGCTCGTGGCCGGCCTCGCCATCTCGAAGGTCGAGTACAACACCTTCCTCAAGTGCCTCGCGCCCTACCTGGTCGGGCTCACCGTGGTGCTCATGGCGTTGCTCACCGTAGCGATGGTCGTGCTGTAGGGCGCGTCGCAGCCTTGCGCGGAAACGCCGCCATGTAAAATAACCCCAGGGGTATTTTTACATGCGTGACCCGGCGGGTGGCCTTACGGGGCTGCCCGCCGGGTTTTCGCCACCTATGTAAAATTACCCCTGGGGTAAATTTACATGTTCGCGGCCGAATGGGGGATAATGGGCGTGTAGCTCGACCTGATGGAAAGGTACCCCCATGCCCCTCATCTATGTGGTGGAAGACGACGCGCCCATCCGCGGCGAGCTCGTGCAGGTGCTCGAGCGCAACGGGTTCGAAGTCGCGTGCTGCGAGGCGTTCGACCGCGTGGTCGAGGACGCGCAGGCCGCGCACCCCGACCTCGTGCTCCTCGACCTCACGCTGCCCGGCACGGACGGCCAGCTCATCTGCCACGAGCTGCGCGCGGTCTCCGAGGTGCCCATCATCGTGCTCACCTCGCGCGCGACCGAGATCGACGAGGTCATGAGCATGACCATGGGCGCGGACGACTTCATTCCCAAGCCGTACAGCGCGCGTGTGCTCGTGGCGCGCATCCAAGCGCTGCTGCGCCGCGCGACGGGCGGCTCGGAGCGCAGCGTGCTCGAGCACAACGGCCTCACGCTCGATCTCTCGCGCTCCGTGGCGATGGCGTCGGGCGGCCAGATCGAGCTCACGAAGAACGAGATGCGCATCCTCGCGCTGCTCATGTCGCACGCGGGCACGATCGTCTCGCGCGAGGACATCATGCGCGACCTGTGGGATTCCGACGCGTTCGTGGACGACAACACGCTCACGGTGAACATCAACCGGCTGCGGTCGACCCTCGCGAAGATCGGCGTGAGCGATTACCTCGTCACGCATCGCGGCCGGGGCTACTCGGTCTAGGAGCGCGCCATGAAGTTCACCCGGTTTCTTGCCTCGCAGGCGCCCTTGCTCGCGATCTTCACGGCGATCATCGCGCTGGCGGCGTTCATGCTGTTCTCGGCCGGTGTGGGGGCGGGCGTCATCGTCGTGGTGGCACTGCTCGAGGTCGGGGGCGTGCTCGCGGCGTTCTGGGCGGATTGGGCGCGCAAGCGGCGCTTCTTCAGCGATCTGGACGCCTGTGCGCACGAGGTCGACCATCCGCTCTGGATGACGGAGATGGTCGACCGGCCGGACTATCTCGAAGGACAGATCACCTACGACGCGCTCGACGCCATCGCCCACGCCGCCAACGACGACGTGGCGGGGTACCGCCGGCAGGTCGCGGACTACCGCGAGTACATCGAGACGTGGGTGCACGAGGCGAAGTCGCCGCTCGCCGCCGCGCACCTCATGATCGACAACCTGCGCGCGGAGCCGCTCGCCGGCGGCGCGGCATCGAAGGTGCGCTCCCTCGATGACGAGCTGCGGCGCGTCGAGGGCTACATCGACCAGGCGCTCTTCTACGCCCGCTCCGAGGCGCTCGACCGCGACTACCTCATCCGCACGTACAACCTGGGGAACGTGGTGGCCGGGGCGCTTCGCGCGAACGCGTCGGTGCTCATCGGCGCGCACGTGGCGCCCGTCCTGGGCGACCTCGACTTCGAGATCTTCACGGACGAGAAGTGGCTCGAGTTCATCCTGGGGCAGATTATCCAGAACTCGGTGAAGTACGCCCGCGCCGAGCAGCCGCGCATCGAGTTCTCGGCAGAACTCGTGGATGCGGGAGGCGCGCGGGAGCGCGTGGAGCTCACCGTGGGCGATAACGGCTGCGGCGTGAGCGCGTCCGACCTGCCGCGCGTGTTCGATAAGGGCTTCACCGGGGACAACGGCCGCACGGGCAAGCGCTCGACCGGCATTGGCCTCTACCTGGTAAAGCGCCTGTGCGACAAGATGGGCGTCGGCGTCTCCGCCGCCTCGCGCGCCGGCGAGGGCTTCGCGATCACGCTCACCTTCTCGCGCAATAAGTTCCAATATGTCGACCGGGGGGGGGCGCCCCTCTAACGCCGTAGCCGATGCCGCCGCCGAGCCAGAAGCGGCTACCCCTCAATCCCACCCCGCTTGCTGAAGTAGGCGAGCGCAGGGCGCGAAAGGCCCGCCCCCATACCGTCCCTCCGTTCCGCTTGCTGAAGTGGGTGAGCGCAGGGATTCGGGGGGTTCCCGCCGCGCGAGTTCCGCACGCAAAGGAGGCGCCAGTGGCGCCTCCGTCTTGCGCAGGACTGTCTGAAGCACGGCGGGAACCCCCCGAATCCCGCCAGGAGCGACCCTACTTCACAACCAAAATGTCGCAGTCGGTACTGCGGAGCAGGAACGTGGAGATCGAGCCCAGGAGCGCGTACTTGATGGAGGAGAGCCCGCGGGCGCCGCACATCACGAGATCGGGCTTGATGACGTCGAGCATCTCGTCCTTGAGCGTCTCGCGGATGCGCCCGGAGCGGATGACGATCTCCACGTCGGGGATGTCGGGGTTCTCCTTCGCGTCCTCGACCGCCGCGGCGATGGAATCGCGGAACGCCGACTCGAGTCCGTTGATGAGGTCGACCGGGTACGCGCCGGCCGATTCGAGCGCCGTCGAGTCGATGACGTGCCCGATGTAGAGCTTCGCCCCGTTGTTCGCAGCGACCTTGATGGCGCGTGCGAGAACGAAATCCTGCTGGTCGGTGCCGTCGAGCGCGACGAAAACCTTGGAGTAGCCTTCTTGGATCATCGTGAGCCTCCCTTTTCAAGCCCATCGGGTGCCGACGCCTCCACGTGGACGCCGTCGCACCGGGTTTGCGTCCGTTATACCCCGCCGCCGCGCATCGTTTGGAAGTATTCCGTGAACGACACCGCTTTTTCCGTGTGCGCGCGCCGACAGGACCGATAATGGCATCTTGCCGGATCCCGATGGCATCCGGCGCCGTGTCACGCATGCTCCGGGAGGTACCGTGGACATCCTCGAACTGCTCAAATCTGCTTTCCTCGGCCTCGTCGAGGGCATCACCGAATGGCTGCCCATCTCGTCGACCGGCCATATGATCCTGGTGGACCAGTTCATCAGCCTGGACGTGAGCAAAGAGTTCTGGAGCATGTTCCAGGTCGTCATCCAGCTGGGCGCGATCCTGGCGGTGTGCGTCTGCTTCTTCCACCAGCTCAACCCCTTCTCGCCGCGCAAGGACGCCCGGGAGCGCCGCAACACGTGGGTGCTCTGGGGGAAGATCATCGTCGCGTGCATCCCCGCCGCGGTGATCGGCATCCTGTTCGACGACTACATGGAGGAGCACTTCTATAACGCGGTCGTGGTGGCGCTCGCGCTCATCGTCTACGGCGTCGCGTTTATCGTCATCGAGCGCTGGCGCGCGCACCGCCTCGCCGTCCGCGTCGCCGCCGAGGGACGGCAGCCGGGCTCGCGTCCGGCCGGCGCGCACTTCGCGCAGCCCGCTGAGGCCGCCGAGCCCACGGATGGCGGGGACTTCGGCTCCATCACGCGCCTCGAGGACCTGCCCTGGAGCACGGCGCTCGGCATCGGTTGCTTCCAGGTGCTCTCGCTCATCCCGGGCACGTCGCGCTCGGGTTCCACGATCATCGGCGGCCTGCTGCTGGGAACCACGCGCTCCGTCGCTGCGGAGTTCACGTTCTTCCTGGCGATTCCCGTCATGTTCGGCGCGAGCGCGCTCAAGCTCGTGAAGTACGTCTTTCTCGACGGCGGGACGTTCGGCGTGAACGAGATCTCCATCATGGTGGTGGGCTGCGTGGTTGCGTTCGTGGTGTCGATGCTCGCCATCAAATGGCTCATGGGCTTCGTGCGGCGGCACACGTTCACGGTGTTCGGCATCTACCGCATCGTGCTCGGCGTGCTCGTGCTCGCGTATTTCTTCGTGATCAAGCCGGCGTTCGGTCTGGCGTAGCGGTCTCGCCCGGTTTGGCGACGCGGATCCGGCGTTCGATGCGCGTTCCGGCGCGCGATTCCGGGCATGCGGAACACAGATGGCGCGAAACGAACGCTTTATAGAGGGGTGTCCAAGTAGCCGCAAAACCGGCAGCCTCGCTACCTGGGCTTTCTTCGACGCCTAACCCCTTGCTACTTCCGGGGGTGCCTATAAACCGTTCGTTTCGCGCATTTTGGGATCCGCGTTCCCGAAATCCTGCCTCCCCGAGGACATCCTGGCCGGCTGGCGGGGTAGCCCGCGCGAAAGGGCTACAATACTGCCATCCCAACAGGATGGTTGCCGGCTTAGGAGGCATCACATGCACGCGAAGATGTTGATGAAGGGCGCGGCAGCCGCCGCGGCGGTGGGTATCGGCTCCGTTGCGGGGTTCTGCGCGGTGCGGGCGGCGCGGATGAAGCCCGCGCGTCCTGCAGGAACGCCGCTCGATGCAGGTGTGTACCATGCGGACGACGACGCGGTCAAGCGCTTCCAGGAGCTCCTGCGCGTGCCCACCATATCGCGCGATGACCCGAAGCTCGTCGACCGCAAGCCGTTCACCCGCTGGGTCCCCACGCTGCGCCGCCTCTACCCGCTCACATTCGCCGCGTGCGAGCTCCATATGATCGACGAGTTCGGCATGCTCATGCGCTGGCCGGGGACGAACCCGGCGCTCGATCCCATCGTCATGATGGCGCACCACGACGTGGTGCCCGTCGACGGCCAGCATTGGGAGCACGACCCCTTCGGCGCGGAGATCATCGACGGCGAGATCTGGGCGCGCGGGTCGCTTGATACGAAGTGCATCATCGGCGCGTTCTTCGAGGCCACCGAGTACCTGATCGGCCGGGGCTACCAGCCCCCGCGCGACGTGTGGTTCTTCTCCTCGAACGCCGAGGAGGTGAGCGGGCCCGCTGCGCGCGACGCCGTGGCATGGCTGCGCGACCACGGCATCCATCCCGCCATGGTGCTCGACGAGGGCGGCGCCGTGGCCGGCGACACGCCGCTCGGGGTGAAGGTGCCCGTGGCGATGGTGGGCGTGTCCGAGAAGGGGCACGTGGACCTCACCGTCACGGCGCGCGCCGACGGCGGGCACGCCTCGACGCCCGCGCGCACCGACGCGCCGCTCCTGCTCGCCCGCGTGTGCGACCGCATCGCGTCGAACCCGGGCATGCCGTGCTTCACCGAGGCGCTCGACGCCACGCTCGCCGAGCTCGCGAGTAGGAGCAGCATGCTCTACCGGCTCGTCTTCTCGAACCTGTGGCTCACGCGCCCGCTCGTGGCGAAGATCATGGCGTCGAACGGCGAGACCGCCGCGATGCTGCGCACCACCTATGCGCTCACGCAGCTCGAGGGGTCGCCCGCGCACAACGTGCTGCCGCCGGTGGCGCGCGCGAACTTCAACGTGCGCGTCGCCCCGTTCGAGACGGTGGACGACGCCGTGGCGCGCGCCCGCGCCCTCGCGGTGGAGGAGTGCCTGGCGAGCGGCGTGTCGCCCGACCACGTGACGGTCGAGATCGCCCAGGCCGTGCCCTACACCGAGCCGGCGCCCATCAGCCCGTTCGAGAACGACGCGGCCTTCGATTACCTGCATCGGTGCGTCTCGGGCGTGTATCCGGAGGCCGGCTTCGCGCCGTACGTCCAGAACTCCTGCACGGATTCGCGCGAGTTCAACGCCATCTGCGAGCACGTGTACCGCTTCTGCGGCTTCGAGTACTCCGCCGAGGCCCGTGCGCTCATCCATGCGGAGAACGAGCGCATCGGCGTCGACGTGTACAAGCGGGGTATCGGTTTCTACGTGGCGTTCCTGGCGAACCTCGGTCAGCTCGAGATGTGATGACGGGGCGCTTGCGCCTCGCATGCCGCACCGGCGACGCCCGCGGGCGGCGCCCCGATGGCGCATCGAAGCCCGTCCCCGATGAATGAGAAAGGATTTGCATGGCTATCAGCAAACAGGCGGTGAAGGCGGCGAGCCGACTCGATTACGTGAGCGTCGCCTTCGCCTCGCTGCCCTTCATGGGCATGATCAGCTTCTGGCAGGTGTTCGACGGCATCGTGCCACTCATGCTCACCGAGACGTTCCACCTGGATAACGCCGCGACGGGCGTGGTCATGGCGCTCGACAACGTCTTCGGCCTCTTCCTCTTGCCGCTCTTCGGCATCCTGTCCGACCGCTGCTCGAGCAAGCTTGGCCGCCGCACCCCGTTCATCATGGTGGGCTCCGTGGTGGCGGCCATCGCCGTGCCGCTCATCGCCGTGGCGAACAACCTGCGCAGCTTCCCGCTGTTCATCGCGATGATCCTGCTCACGCTCGTGGCCATCTGCGCCTACCGCACCATGACGGTGGCCATCGTGGCCGACATCACGCCGCGCCCCCTGCGTACCAAGGCGGACTCCATCGAGAAGATCGTGGGCTACGCGGGCACGGGCGTCATGCTCGTGGCCATCACGCTGCTCGTTCCGGACGTGGAGCACCCGGACTACCTGCCGCTCTTCGGGCTCCAGGCGGCGTTCATCCTGGGCTCGGCCATCCTCTACTTCTGGCGCGTGCGCGAGCCCCGTCTCGTGGAGCGCATGCACGAGAAGAGCCTCGAGATGGGCATCAAGGAGGCGGACATCGATACCGACGATTCGCCCGAGGCCGGCGGCAAGCAGCGCATCACCGACCCGTCGGTGCGCATGTCCATCATCATGATCCTCGCCGCGACGTTCTTCTATTACATGAGCTACAACGCCATGACCACGAACATCTCGCGTTACGCGGACGCGTTCTTCGGCATGGCGGGCGGCAGCTACGCCATCATCAACATCGTGACCATCGCGGGCGGGCTGCTGTCGTACGTGCCCATCGCGAACCTCTCGCTCAAGTATGGGCGCAAGGTCATGGCGGTCATCACCTCCGCGGTGGTGGTCATCGGCTCGGCGATCATCTGGCTCGTGCCGGGCTTCAACCCGTTCTTCTATGTCGTGTTCCTGTTCATGGGCGCGGCGCTGGGCGGCGTCGACCTGTGCGTGTACCCCATGCTGCTCGAGCTCTGCGATTCGAACAGCGTCGGCCGCTACTCCGGCTACTACTACACCGTCTCCATGGCGGCGCAGGTGGTCACGCCCATCCTCTCCGGCTTCGTTATGGACGCGGCGCCGACGATGCTCTTCGGCTACATCACGCTCATGGGCGCGTTCATGCTGCTCACGGTGCTCGCCGCCAAGCACGGCGACTCGATCCTCATCGACGAGGTCGCCCGCCGCGAGGAGGCGTACGAAGAGAAATAGCGGGACGGGTGTTGCTCCGGCTCCAAGGTTGCGTTCTATACCGCGCCGCATGGAATATGACCGCGAGGACACTCTGGTGGGCTCGCGGTCTTATTGTCATTGAATGATGGGCGCGATGGGCGGTGCCCCGTTTTGGAATGCTCGCGACCGATTTATCGCGGCGGCCGCTGTGGAACCGGCCGCTGCGGCTTTACCGTGGCGGTATCTCCGCCCGGTGTGGCAAGCGCGCGCTCGTAAAGCGTGAAGGCATTCAGAACGTCTGGTGCGACATAGATGCCGCTTTTTCGATTGCGCGCGTTCTGCACCAGGATTCCCGCAGCCTCAAGCGATGCAACGGCGTTGCGTGCCGCTTCGTAGCTTCTTCCAGTGAGCCGTTTAGCGGAGCTGATGCTCACGACCGGGTTGTCGACGAGCTTATCCAACAGGATGTCCGCCGCCGAATGGGCGCGCGGCCGCAGGGTCGAGCGCCAAGAATCCTCAATCGCTGACAACCGCTGTTCGAACGCAGACGCTCGATCGCAGCTCAAGCTGACGGCACGTGCGAAGTACTCGATCCAATCGTTTGCGGTTGCCACGAACGAATCGCTCGTGGGGTCGTCCTCGTCTGTTCTATATGCTGAGAGATTCGCGATATAACGGTCTTTATCGGTGGCGAGCACAAGCGATACGGGCGGAATCGTGCGCGTTGCGACACCCCTTCGTTTCACGATGATGTGGATGAGCGTACGACCCGTACGTCCATTTCCGTCTGCGAAGGGGTGTATGGTTTCGAGTTGAGCATGCGCGATTGCTGCGATGGCGACCGCCGGCAATTCCGATGTGTTGATGAAGGACACGAGGTCTTTCATCAGGAAGGGCACGCGCTCAGGAACCGGTGGGACGAAGGCGGCTCCGATAGGGTTCACGTTGTTGCCGCCAATCCAGTTCTGCGTTGTACGCAGCACACCGCCGTAGCTCGCCATATCTGTATGTTCGAGGAGCCTTTTGTTGACGTCGCAAATGGTCTCCACCGTGATGGTGTGTTCCCGCGCCGCTTCGATGATTCCTTCCTGCATGGAGGAGATATTTGCAAGGATCGCAGCCTCGTTCCGATCGAGCCGATGCGGGACGCCCAGCTCCTCGAGTGCCTCATATTCCAGGAGCTTACCAGCGTTCATCGTGAGGCCCTCGATTTTTGAAGAGGCCATCGCTTCGGAGCGCAGGATAAGGCGGGCAAGGGGTTCAGTTCCCATGAGATGCTGAACGCGCTCGTTGAGGAGGGAAATGTCCGCTTGCGCTTGCGCTACCGCTTGGGAAGCCGAGGCGGTGAGAACGATATCCTGCTCCATGAGCATGGTGGGGATGTATGGATGGTACGTCCCCGACTGCCGCTCGCTGCGGTTCATGCCCCAGGTGTCATTGAGCCAGTAGCGTTGTTCATAGGTTCCCATGGTTCAACCTAACCTTGTTCAACCGTGTCAGTAAAACAAGGTTATCGTACAACCTTGTTTTACTGAATGAGAAAAACAAGGTTATCGCACAACCTTGTTTTTTGAGGAGCGGAATACCAGGTTCGTGCGTCACACGCGTGCGCCGCCTATAAAGAACGCTCGCGAAGCGGCCGTGGGGCTTCTTCGCGAGCGTTTCGCGCTCACTGCTATGTGCGGCGCGCGGCGCGCGCTACCCCTCGAGCGGGTGGTGGCAGGCGCAGAAGCGGCCCTCGCCGAAGTCGCGCATCGCGGGCTTCACGGTGCGGCACGTGTCGTCGGCGTAGGGGCAGCGCGTGCAGAAGCGGCAGCCGGCCGGCGGGTTGATGGGCGAGGGGATCTCGCCCTCGAGCAGCTGGCGCTTGCGGTCGGCCTGCGAGGGATCCGGGATGGGCACGGACTCGATGAGGAGCTTCGTGTAGGGGTGGAGCGGGCGCGTGTAGGCGTCCGGCGTGGGGCACACCTCGCAGAGCTGCCCCAAAAACATCACGCAGATGCGCGTGGAGATGTAGCGCACCACGGCGAGGTCGTGCGAGATGAACAGGAACGAGATGCTCGTCTCGCGCTGGAGCTTGCGCAGGAGGTTCAGAATCTGCGCCTGGATGGACACGTCGAGGGCCGAGACGGGCTCGTCGCAGACGATGACCTCGGGCTCGGGCGCGAGGGCGCGCGCGATGCCCACGCGCTGGCGCTGGCCGCCGGAGAGCTGGTGCGGGTAGCGCTCGTAGAACTCCTTGCCCAGGCCCACGCGCTCCATGAGGGCGAGCACGCGCTCGCGCTGCTCGGCCTTGGAGACGCCGGCGGCGCGGAGCGGCTCGGCGATGATCTCGCCCAGGGTGAGGTGCGGGTCGAGCGACGAGAACGGGTCCTGGAACACGATCTGCATCTTCTTGCGCGCCTCGCGCAGGGCCTTGCCCTTCACCTTGGTGATGTCCTCGCCGTCGAGGTAGACGTTGCCCGAGGTGGGGTCGATGAGGCGCACGGCCATGCGGCCGAGCGTGGACTTGCCGCAGCCGGACTCGCCCACGAGCGCGAGGGTCTCGCCGCGCGCGATGCTGAACGACACGTCGTCGACGGCCTTCACCACGCCGGCGTTCGTCTTGAAGTGCTTGGTGAGGTGCTCGGCGCGCAGCACCGCGGTCTCGGCGCCGGGCGCGGCCGGAATGGTCTCGGGCGTGGTATCGGTCATGGTCTCGGTCGCCATCTTAGCGCACCTCCTGGGGCTTGAAGCAGCGGACAAGGTGGCCGTCGCCGGCATCCTCGAGCGCGGGCGCCTGCGTGCGGCAGCGCTCGTCGGCGAACGGGCAGCGGGTGCAGAAGCGGCAGCCCTCGGGGAAGTTCCCGAGCGCGGGCACCGTGCCGGGGATGGTGTGCAGGTCGTGCTCCATGTCGCCGTTCACGCGCGGGATGGCGTCCATGAGGCCGATGGTGTAGGGGTGGAGCGGGCGGTTGAAGATCTCGGCCTTCGTGGCGTGCTCCACGATCTGGCCGGCGTACATGACGTTCACCTCGTCGCAGATGTCGGCCACGACGCCGAGGTTGTGGGTGATGATGAGGATGGACATGCCGCTCTCGCGCTGCAGGCGCTTCATGAGCTCGAGGATCTGCGCCTCGACGGTCACGTCGAGGGCGGTGGTGGGCTCGTCGGCGATGAGGAGGTCGGGGTTGCAGATCATGCCCATGGCGATGCAGATGCGCTGGCGCAGGCCGCCGGAGAGCTGGTGCGGGTAGGACTTGTAGCGGCGCTCGGCCTCGGGGATGCCCACCTCGCGGAACATCTGGATGACGCGCTCCTTAGCCTCGGCGCGCGACACCTTCTCGTGCAAGAGGATCGCCTCGCGCACCTGCTTGCCCACCGAGATGGAGGGGTTGAGCGCCGTCATGGGCTCCTGGAAGATCATGGCGATGCGGTTGCCGCGGATGTCGCGCATCTTCGGCTCGGGCAGGGCGAGCAGGTCCTCGCCGTCGAAGGTGATGTGGCCCTCGGCGACGGAGATGCCCTTGTCCAGGATGCGCATCACGGTGCGCGCCGTCATGGACTTGCCGCAGCCGGACTCGCCCACGAGGCCCACGGTCTTGCTGCGCGGCACGGTGAAGCTCACCCCGTCCACGGGATAGGCGGCCTCGCCGTTCTTGAGCGTCAGGACATCCCTCAACCCATCGATGACCAGCAGGTTCTCATCTGCCATTGCTTCTCCTCCTCGTGATAGCCCGGTGCCTGGGCACCTACGCATCATGTGGTCGGTATCGATTCATGCCGGCCGGCGCTGGCTGCGCATCCGCGTGCGCGGCGCGTCGGGCGGCATGAAGCGGTACGGTGGACGCCCCGAAGGGCGCGGGCTCGCCCAGAACCCGCGCCCCCAGAGCCTGCGGCTCGCTTACTTGGTGAGCTTGCCGAGGTAGTACACGTAGGTACCGGCGGAAGAGGGCAGGTAGCCCTCGATGCCCTTGGTGTACACGTCGTAGTTCACGGTGTCGTACAGCGGCACGATCGGGCACTCGACCTGCATGTCGTTCAGGATCTCGACCACGAGGTCGTGGCGCGCCACGACGCTCGGGATGGCGTTCATCTCGGCGATCTTCGCCTTGAGCTCGTCGGAGATGGGGTAGTAGTACACCGAGGTGTCGCCGAGCAGCAGCTGGATGAAGCTGTCCGCGGCGAGCATGTCGGTGCCGAGCGCGTTGATGAACATCTGGAGCGTCTGATCCATGAGCTTGGAGGACCAGGTGTTGACGTCGACGCTCTCGACCTCGACGTTGATGCCGATGGCGGCGAGGTCCTGCTGGATGCACTGGGCGCACTGCGCGCCGGCCTCATCGCTCGCGGTGAGCGTGAAGGTCTGGGAGAGATCGGTCTCGGTCTTGGCGATCTCCTCCTTGGCCAGCTCGGGATCGTAGGCGTCGAAGGTCACGACGCCATCGTAGTCCTTGCCGAGGAGCTTCTTGGCGAAGAACTGCGTCGCGGGCGTGGCCGCGCCGCCCGTCACGACGTCGACGATGTTCTGGGTGTTGATGGCGTGGAAGATGGCGCTGCGGAAGGCCTGGTCGCCCACGAGGACGCCGAGCATCTGCTGACCCCAGGCCTCGAACTCCACGACGTTGAGGTTCGCGTCATCGCGCGCGGTCTCGACGGCGGTGTCGGCCATCATGGACACGCAGTTCACCTCGCCGTTCTGGAGGGCGACGAGCGAGGTCGAGGAGTCCACGGGCGCCTGAACGACGACCGTCTTGAACGTGGGCGCGCCGCCCCAGTAGTCCTCGTTGGCCTTGAGGGTGACCGTGCGGGCCTCGTCGACGGACTCGAAGGTGTAGGCGCCGGAGCCCACGGGCGGCTGGGAGGCGTAGTCGTTCGCCTCGGGGTCATAGCTGCTGGCCTGGACGATGTAGAGGGTCTCGGCGAGGATGTTCATCCACGAGGTGTCGTCGCGCACGACGCCGACCTTGACGGTCTTGTCGTCGACCTTCTCGACGCCGGAGATGTAGTTGGACATGTAGGGACCCTGCGAGGGATCGGCGGCCAGCTTGTCCCAGCTGAACACGACGTCATCGGCCGTGACGGGGGTGCCGTCCGAGAAGTTCGCCTCGCGCAGCACGACGGTCACGGTGTTGCCGTCCTGCTCGTAGCTCTCGGCGAGCATGGGCTCGACGTTGCCGTCGCCGTCGAACATGAACAGGTTGTCGAAGATGGAGTGCATGGTGACCTTGTCGGAGCCGGTGCCCACGATGGGGTCGAACGAGTCGTTGCTCGCGACCGAGATCATCGTGAACGTGTCGGTGAGCGCGATGCCGCCCGCGGCGTCACCGGATCCGCTGCCAGCGTTGCCGCCGCAACCGGCAAGGCCGCCCACGCCCAGCATGGCGAGGACCGCGGCCGAGCCGCCCACGAACTGCCTACGCGAGACCTGTGGAGTGCTCATCTTTCCTTCCTTTCTGGGGCTCGTGCCCCTATGTGCTGGGGCGGAAACCCACCCCTGGTTACCCTATGAGCGCAGCGCGCTGTGTGATCGCGCTTACTGCTGCTCGTTCGTGAAATCACCCACGTAGTACACGTAGGTGCCGCTCGAGGACGGCAGGACGCCGCCCAAGCCCTTGGTGTAGACATCGTAGGAGTTCTTGTCGTAGAGCGGCACGATCGGCGCCTCCTCCACCATATCCCCCATGATCTCGATCACGAGGTCGCGGCGGTCGGCGATGCTCGGGATGGCGAGCATGTCCGCGACCTTCTGGCGCAGCTCATCCGAGATGGGGAAGTAGTAGAACGTCCCCTCGGCCAGGAAGAGCTCCACGAAGCTATCGGGCGTGAGCATGTCGGTGCCGAAGGCGCCCAGGAACATCTGGGCGGTCTTGTCGATGAGCGCCTGCGAGTAGGTGTTGGAGTCGACGGCGCCCACCTCGATGTTGATGCCGATCTTCGCCAGGTCCTGCTGGATGCACTGGGCGACGTCGGCCGCGTCGTAGGTGTAGATGGTGAATGTCTGCGAGAGGTCGGTCTCGGACTGGGCGATGAGCTCCTGGGCGAGCTCGGGGTCGTAGCCGGTGAACTCCACGGAGCCGGCGAGATCGCCCATGATCTTCTTCGAGAACATGTCGGTCGCGGGCTCGCCCTCGCCGTCGTTGCAGATGTCGATGATGTTCTGGCGGTCGATGGCGTGGAAGATGGCCTGGCGGAACGCCTGGTCGCCCGTGCAGACGCCGAGCATCTGCTGCGACCACGAGGCGAAGGTGCTCACCTCGAGGTTGGGATCCTCGCGCGCGGTCTCGACGGCCGAGAGCGCGATCTGCGTCACGAGGTTCGCCTCGCCGTTCTGGAGCGCCACGAGCGCCGTCGAGCTGTCGACGGGCGCCTGGACGCGCACTGTCGTGAACTCCGGCGCGCCGCCCCAGTAGTCCTCGTTGGCGGTGAGGGTCACGGTGCGCGCCTCATCCACGGAATCGAGCAGGTAGGCACCGGTGCCCGTGGGCGCGGAATCGGCGTAGGAGCTCGATGCGTCGTAGGTGGCGGCCTCCATGATGTAGATGTACTCGGCGAGGATGTTCTTCCACAGCTCGTCATCGCGGAGTGAGTGCACGAGCACGGTGGTGTCGTCGACCTTCTCGATGCTCGTGATGTACTGGCGGATGTAGGGGCCGTTCACGGTGTCGTTCTCGTAGACATCGAACGAGAACACCACGTCGTCGGCCGTGAGCGGCGCGCCGTCGGTGAACGAGACGTCGTTGCGGATCTTGATGGTGACGTCGAAGCCGTTCTGCTCGTAGCTCTCGGCCAGGCAGGGCTGCAGGTTGCCGTCGGCGTCGAAGACGAAGAGCGTGTCGAAGAGGGCGTGCAGGACGACCTTGTCGAAGCCCGCGGCGGCGTTCACCGGGGTGAAGGTGCCGTTCGTGATGAGCGAGATGATGGTGAGCTCGTCCCCGAGCGGGATGCCGTAGGAGCCCGCGGCGGCGGAACCCGTGTCCGAGCCGCCGGAGCAGCCGGCGAGGCCGCCTGCGCCCATCGCGGCGAGGAGCGCCGCCGAGCCGCCGAGGAACTGCCTGCGGGTGGGTTGCGTCATGCTCATGTGTGTCCTTTCTCTACGGAGCCGTCTGCAAGCGCGGTGGATGCCGCGCGGATCCTTAGCGGCTGTGCGGGTCGAGCGAATCGGTGAGGCCGTCGCCCAGCAGGTTGAAGCACAGCGAGGTGACGAGCACCGCGATGCCGGGGAAGACGATGAGGTACGGGGAGGTACGGATCAGCGGCAGCGCGTCGTTGATCATGGCGCCCCACTCGGGCGTGGGGGGCTGGATGCCCATGCCGAGGAAGCTCATGCTCGAGGCCGAGATGATGGAACCCGAGATGTTCATGAGAATATTCACCAGGATGGGGCCGAAGGCGTTCGGCAGCACGTGGCGCCAGATGATCTGCGGCGTGGTGACGCCGGCGGCGCGCGCGGCCTCGACGTACTCGTTCTGCACGACGCCGATCACGATGGAGCGCACGATGCGCGCCGTGCCCGGCACACTCGTCACCACGAGCGCGATGATGATGCCGTGCATGCCGCGGCCGATGACCGCCACGAGGGCGAGCATGAGCAAAAGCGACGGGATGCACACGAGCGAGTCCATGATGCGCATGACCACGATGTCGAACGTGCCGCCCAGGTAGGCGCAGGCCGAGCCGATGGCCGTGCCGATGACGAGCGAGAGCGCCGCCGTGGTGAGGCCGAAGAACAGCGAGTAGCGCGCGCCGTAGACGGTGCGGGCGAACACGTCGCGGCCGAAGGCGTCCGTGCCGAACCAGTGCTCGAGCGAGGGCGGCTGCAGGCGGGCGGCCGCGGTGATGGCGGTGATCTGCTCCTCCGAGAAGATGAAGCCGGAGACGATGGCCGCGATGAGGATGATGACGAGCACCACGAGCGCCACGACGGACACCTTGTGCTTCATGAACGCGCGGATGACGTCGCGCGTCTGGCTGCCGCCGGTCTCGACGGCGGCCTTCACGAGCTTCTCCTCGCGCTTCTTAGAACGTTTCGTAACCATGCGTCATCACGCCTTCTCGATGCTGTCGCGGAACTTGGGGTTGAGCAGGGCGTTCACCAAGTCGAGCACGAGCATGATGATCATGTAGGTGAACGAGAGGAAGAGCGTCGCGCCCAGCACGATGGGCGTGTCCTTCATGTTGATAGCGTTCAGGATGGCGCTGCCGAAGCCCGGCAGGCCGAAGACCTGCTCGGCGATGATGGCGCCGCCGAGGAGGCCGGCGAAGCTCATGCCGAGGTTCGTGAGGACGGGCATCATGGCGTTGCGGATGACATGGATGAAGACGATGCGGTTCTCGCTCGCGCCCTTCGCCCGCGCCGTGCGCACGTAATCCTGGTTGAACTCATCGAGCATGGTGATGCGCACCATGCGCGCCACGTATGCCGCCGAGGGCAGCGCGAGCGTGGCCACGGGCAGCACGAGGTTCTTCCACGTGCCGATGCCGTGCGAGGGGAGGATGCCCAGCTGCAGCGAGAAGAGCAGCATGAGCATGAGGCCGAGCCAGAAGCTCGGGATGGAGGCGAACAGAAGCGCGATCGTGGTGGTGCCCACGTCCACGGCCGTACCCTTCTTCAGCGCCGCGAGCACGCCGATGGGGATGCCGAGCGCGGCGGAGAAGAGCACCGCCAGGAAGGCGACGGTGAGCGTGGTGGGGAACTTCGGGATGAGGATAGCCGTCACGTCGTTGTGCTGCGTGTAGGACTCGCCGAAGTCACCCTGGAGGGCGCCCGCCATGTAGTCGATGTAGCGCTCGGGCAGCGGGCGGTCGTAGCCCACGGCGTGGTTATATGCGTCGATCTGCTCCTGCGTGGCGTTGATGCCGAGCGCCGCCTGGCCGGGCGTGCCCGGCGAGAGCGAGAGCACCACGAAGGTGAGCACCGAGACGATGAACACCGACGGAATGATGAACAGGATGCGCTTGATCATGTATTTCAGCATGAGCCGATTCCCTTCAGGTGCTCCTCCAGGAAGAGGTGCATCTCGGCGATGGTGCGCCAGAACTCCTCGGGCGTGCCGCCGCGGTTATGGCTGCCCTGCGCCAGTACGCGCAGCAAGATGGGGGCGTCCCCGGTCGTCGCGGCCTGCACGCGCGCGGCGAACTTCTTGCCATGGTAGGGCGGGACGTTGTTGTCGCACTCGCCCGTTTGGATGTAGACGGGCGGGTAGGCGACGTCTTGGACGTTGTGGTAGGGCGAGTACGAGAGCAGGTACTCGAACATCTCCTTCGAGGCACGCGGGTCGCCGTACTCGGTGATGTACATGGGGCCGCGGTCGTCGTCGGCCACGTGGATCATGTCGGTCTGGGGCACGGAGTCGATCACGCAGCCCCACAGGTCCGGGCGCATGGTCACGAGCGCGCTCATGAGCAGGCCGCCGTTCGAGCAGCCCACGATGCCGATGTTGCCGGCGCTCGCCCAGCCGTCCTTGATGAGCTGCTCGGTGACGCCGATGAAGTCCTCGTAGCAGTGGCGCTTGGAGTCGAGCATGCCGGCCTCGTGCCACGCCGGGCCGTACTCGCTGCCGCCGCGCAGGTTGAGGTGGACGTACACGCCGCCGGCCTCCACCCAGCGCGGGACCTCGGTCATCGAGACGAGCTCGGTGTACCAGGGGAGCGTGGGGCTGTTGTAGCCGCCGTAGGCGTACATGAGCGCGGGCGCGGTGCCGTCGGGCTGCGCGTCGCGTGCGCGCACGAGGTAGTAGGGGATGAGCGTGCCGTCGCCCGTGGAGGGCGCGAAGTGCTGCTCCACCACGATGTCGGAGTGGGTGGCGTCGCTCGTGGCGTAGACCTTTTCGAAGCGCTCGCCGTCGAAGGCCAGGATGCACGGGGGCATGGTGAAGCTCTGGAACGAGAGGAAGGCGCGGGCGTCATCCTTGCCGGCCACGCTGAGCTCGCCCATGGGGTCGGGCAGCTCGATGGCCTCGCCCGTGGCGACGTCGATGAGGCGGGCGCTCACATCCTCGAGGGCGAGGGCGAAGAGCTTGCCCGCGCACGAGAAGCCGCCCGTGAGGAAGAAGCGGTCCTGCGGGGCGAGGACGGTGCGCTGAGAGCCGTCGTTCGCCACTGCGACGACCTCGCCGTGGTCGTTTGCGCTCGTGGAGACGAAGCAGTGGCCGTCGACCGTGGAGTCGATGTACTGCCACGCCTCGGGCGTCTCGGAGAGGCGGTGCACCTCGCCGCTGGCGGTATCGCAGGCGTACCACAGCGCGCGGGAGTAGTCGCTCGCCGCGCCGAAGAGCGCCCAGCGGCCGTCGCCGGACATCTCGACGTAGGCGATGATGTAGTTCTCGTCCGGGGCGAAAAGGGTCTCCTCGGTGTCCGTCGCGGGGTCGTAGCAGCGCCAGGAGCTGCGGCACTCGTGCGTCTCGAGGTTCGACTCGGTGAGCGCGTAGTAGATCTTGCCCGTCGCGCGCGACCACGCGATGGAGAACGTGCCGTCGGCCTTGAAGACGGGCGCCTTGCGCTCGAGGTCGTAGACGACCACGGACGGGCGCGCCGCGCCCATGTGCTGGGCGAAGAGGCCGATGATGTCGGTGCGGCCGGGCGCGGGCAGCGCGCGGAAAAGCTCGAGGTCGCCGAGGCCGGGCAGGTCCTTCAGGGTTCCCGTCTCGTTGAAGTCGGCGTCGAGGATCGCGATGTCGTAGCCGCCGCCGTCGGTGGAGCGCGAGGTCACGTAGCCCTCGCCGAAGGGCTCGACCGTCATGTAGTTCTCGGGCAGCTGCGTGGCCTTGAGCTGGGCGATCTTCTCGTCCACGCCGCGCGTGGCGAAGTAGGCGTCCGTATAGGCGTTCTCGCGCGCCACGAAGTCGCGCACCTCGGGGTCGTCCTTGTCGCGCAGCCAGGCGTAGGGGTCGGCGAGCTCGATGCCGTGCCAGTTCTCGACCACGTCGACCGTTTTGCACGCGGGGTAGTTCTTCATGCTAGGCCTCCTCGGAAAAGACCGTCGCGCCGTCGATGATGACGCGCTTGAGCACGGCGTCCGTGGCGAGCGAGGGCAGCGCGGTCCAGATGCAGAGGTCGGCGTCCTTGCCCACCTCGAGCGTGCCCACGCGGTCCTCGACGCCGATGATGTGCGCCGCGTTCGACGTGACCATGGCGAGCGCGCGCACCGGGTCCATGCCCCAGCGGACGGCCTCGCCCATCTCGAAGATGAGCTGGTTCTTCACGGTGATGGGACCGTCGGTCATGACGGCCACGGGGATGCCGCGCTCGTCCAGGCCGGCGCAGCACTCGGGGTCGAGCTTGCCGCCCTCGCCCGGGAAGAGGGGCTCGGCGGTGGGCCCGAAGATGACGCCGCGCACGTGCGGGTCGGAGAGCGCGTCGTAGAAGTCGCTCGCGCCCTGGGCGTGGTCGATGGTGACCTCGATGTCGAAGTCGCGGGCGATTTCCACCACCTGGGTCATGTCGTGCATGTAGGTGTGGACCTTGAGCGGGATCTCCTTCTTGAGGACGGGGATGCCGTGCTCGAGGCCGAGGTCGAACTCGGGCGCCTGCTTCTCGGGGTCGGCGGCCGCCTCCTCCTTCCGGCGCAGGTAGTCCTGGACGTCGCGCAGGTAGGAACGGAGCAGGTAGATGATGCTCATGCGCGTCATCGGGCTCTTGGTCTGCTTGGAGTACACGCCCTTGGGGTTGATGCCCGTGGCGGCCTTGAGCACGGCGGGGTGCTTGATGAGGCGGTCGTCGCCCGCGCTCTTGAGCACGATGCCCCAGCCGCCGATGACGTTGCCGGAACCCGGCACGAGGCAGCTCGTGGTGATGCCCTGCTCGAGGTTCTTCTCGAAGAACTCGCTCGTGGGGTCGATGCCGTAGAGGGCGTCGAGCTCGGGCGTGCGGGGGCAGGTGAGCTCGTTCAGGTCCTGCTGCTCGCCATGCCCGCCGAAGCCGCCCACGTGGCTGTGCGCGTCCACGAAGCCGGGCGTCACGACCATGCCCGTGGCGTCGATGACCTCGGCGCCGGGGATGTCGATCGTCTCGGCGATCGCGGCGATCTTGCCGCCGTCGATGGCGATGTCGGCGCGCGTCACGCCGGCCTCGGCCATGGTGTAGAGGGTTGCTCCCTTGATCACATGCATGTCTTCTCGTCCCCTTCCGCGTAGACGACCTCGCCGGCCTGGAAGGTGCGCACCGCATGCGCATCGTAGGTCTTGAGGGGGTTCGCGCTCCACACGCACACGTCGGCGCGCATGCCGGGCGCGATGGCGCCGATGGTGTCCTCGACGCCCAGGATCTTCGCCGGGGCGGAGGTGATGGTGGTGAGCACGCGCTCCTCGTCGTGGAGCTCCTTCATGAGCTCGGCGGCGTTCCAGATGAGGTCTTCGCGCGCGCCGAGGGTGTTGGAGTACTCGCCGGCGAGCGCCACGTCGACGCCCTTGTCCATGAGCTTGGCGACGGCCTTCCACGAGAAGGGCGCGGGGGCGCCGGCCTCGTCGAGCGGGGAGCTGGGGTTGCGCACGATGAGCGAGACGCCGCGCTCGACCATCCAGTCCTCGTCGCCCGTGAGGCCCGAGCCGTTCATGATGACGAAGCGCACCTTGGGGTACTTCGCGAGGATGTCGCGGACGTGCGCGATGGCCACGCCGCTGTCGCACGAGACGATGAGCGGCAGCTCGCCCTCGACCACGGGTTTGAGTGTCGCGAGCTTGTCGTTCGGCTTCTCCTCGGGCTTGGGGTCGTAGGCCTCGGCCAGGCGGAGCTGCTCGTCGAGGTGGGTGAAGATCCACATGCGGGTCTGCGGGGCGGCGCCGCGCTTGCCGTAGGCGTCGCGCATGCTGCCCATGACGGAGGCCGCCATGGCCACGTTGCGCTTGATGAGGAGGTCGTAGGGGTTCACGCCCGTGAGGCCGACGACGGAGACGGTGCCGCCGAAGAGGTTGTTGTCCGTGGGGGCGACGCCCTGCGCCGTGAGGCCCCAGGCGCCGAGCTGCTGCGTGGTGGCGGCGCGGCCGTTGAACGCGTAGAACGCCTCGAGCTCCGGCGTGATGGGCTCGGAGAGCTCGTCGTTGTCCTGGGAGGACGGGCGGATCTCGGTCATGGAGCCGTTGACGCCCCAGTGGCCGATCGCCTGGATGAAGCCGGGCATGACCTCCATGCCGGCGGCGTCGAAGACCTCCTCGCCCTCGCGGGCCGGGAGATCCGGGGCGACCTCGGTGATCACGCCGTCTTCGATGCGGACGCTCGCAGGGAACGCACTGCCCCTGCCATCATGGACGGTGCCGTTTGCGATGAGCATGGACCCTCCTTTTTGGTATATACGACCATGAAACCCTATAACCTTAACAAAGTACCACGTACTTTGTATACAGCGTGACCCCGGTGCCAGAAACGAAACATTTGCTGGGGGCGTGCGCGCCCCGGGCGTGCGTCTATTGCATATAATCTTATCTATGGGAATTATTATGCAATACTATTCCAATTTTCTTATATATCATGCTGTGTTATGAATATGCCTGCATTCGTGCACATTTGGCGTCCGCGCGCGCCGGTCTCGTGCGGCGGCACGCGCGCTGCCTGTCCCGCCGCGCTTTCTGTGCTGCGCCCGGCCCCACCCGTGGCCGCTGATGCCGGGGCGGCGCCCGGATCATCACGCCGGGTTCATATCCCTGTCCGGTCGGGCGGGTATACTGGGTGCGCTCGATCCAGAACGTTCGGAGGTCCGCTTCCATGCCCACGTACGCTGTAGACATCGATTCGCTCAACCCCGCGCAGCGGGAGGCCGTGCTCACCACCGAGGGGCCGCTTCTGGTGCTCGCCGGCGCGGGCTCGGGCAAGACGCGCGTGCTCACCTACCGCATCGCGCACATCGTGGCCGACCTCGACGTTCGCCCGTGGCGCATCCTCGCCATCACCTTCACCAACAAGGCGGCGGCCGAGATGCGCGAGCGTCTGCAGGCGCTCCTGCCGGATGGCACGCGCGGCATGTGGGTGTGCACGTTCCACGCCATGTGCGTGCGCATGCTGCGCGAGGACGCCGACCTGCTGGGCTATACCGGGCATTTCACCATCTATGACGACGACGATTCGCGCCGCATGGTGCGCGACATCATGCAGGCGCTCGGCATCGAGCAGAAGCAGTTCCCGCTCAACATGATTCGCTCGAAGATCAGCGCGGCGAAGAACGCCATGGTGGGGCCGGAGGAGTTCATGCGGCAGGCGAACACCCCGCCCGAGCAGAAGGCCGCCCAGGTCTACCTGGAGCTCGAGCGCCGCCTGCGCGCGGCGAACGCCATGGACTTCGACGATCTCCTCGTGCGCGCGCTCGAGCTTTTGCGCACGCGCCCGGAGGTGCTCGAGAAGTACCAGGAGCGCTTCCGCTACATCTCGGTGGACGAGTACCAGGACACGAACCACGTGCAGTACGAGATCGCCAACCTGCTCGCCGCGAAGTACCAGAACCTCATGGTGGTGGGCGACGACGACCAGTCCATCTACTCTTGGCGCGGTGCGGACATCTCGAACATCCTCGACTTCGAGCAGGATTTCCCCCAGGCGCGCGTCGTGAAGCTCGAGCAGAACTACCGCTCCACGGGGCACATCCTCTCGGCCGCCAACGCCGTGGTGCGCCATAACTCGCAGCGCAAGGACAAGCGCCTGTTCACGGCCGAGGGCGACGGCGAGAAGATCCAGGCGTACCAGGCTGCCGACGAGCGCGACGAGGGCCGCTGGATCGCGGGCGAGATCGAGAAGCTGCACGCGGGCGGCATGAGCTACGACGACATCGCGGTGTTCTACCGCACGAACGCGCAGTCGCGCATCCTGGAGGATATGTTCCTGCGCGCGGGCGTGCCGTACAAGATCGTGGGCGGCACGCGCTTCTTCGATCGCGCGGAGATCCGCGACGTCATGGCGTACCTCAAGATGGTGGTGAACCCGGCGGAC
The DNA here is from genome assembly GCF_002161605.1 of [Collinsella] massiliensis. Lineage (NCBI taxonomy): Bacteria > Bacillati > Actinomycetota > Coriobacteriia > Coriobacteriales > Coriobacteriaceae > Enorma > [Collinsella] massiliensis. The sequence goes on from NZ_NFIE01000009.1 coordinate 90,545, forward strand.
GAGATGAGCGTGAAGCGCGTCATCAACACGCCGCGCCGCGGCATCGGCTCGACCTCCATCGCCAAGATCGAGGCGCTCGCGCGGCAGAACCGCTGCAGCTTCTTCCAGGCCTGCGAGTTCGCGTGCGCCGAGACGGGCATGTTCAGCGCGAAGGTGCGCAACGCCCTCGGCGACTTCGTGGCGCTCGTGCGCGAGGGGCGGCGCATGGACGGCGAGCTCCAGCACGTGGTCGAGGCCATCGTGGAGCGGAGCGGCCTCATGCAGGCGCTGCGCGCCGAGGGCACCATGGAGTCCGAGGGCCGCGTGGAGAACATCCAGGAATTCCTGGGCGTGGCGGCGGAGTTCGAGGAGAGCCACGACGACATCGAGGGTACCCTCGAGAGCCTGGAGGAGCTGCGCGCCGCCGGCATCGCCGATGAGTCAATGGGGACGGGTTCATTTGACTCACGCGATGCCGGAGATACGGTTGGGGACGGCGTGTTCCCGCGTGAGTCAAATGAACCCGTCCCCATTGACTCGGCGCCGGGCGAGATCGAGCGCGCGTACGGGCCGCTTGCCTGCGCGGCGCTGCCGGCGCTCCTCGAGTGGCTCGCGCTCCGCAGCGACCTCGACTCCCTCGCCGGCGAGTCGCGTGCCATCACGATGATGACCGTGCACTCCGCGAAGGGCTTGGAGTTCCCGGCGGTGTTCGTCGCCGGCCTCGAGGAGGGCATCTTCCCGCACGTCGCGGGCTTCTCCGACGACCCGGCCAAGCTCGAGGAGGAGCGCCGCCTGGCCTACGTGGCCATCACGCGCGCCCGCAAGCGGCTCTTCCTCACCTACGCGGCGACGCGCCGCACATACGGTTCCACGCAGGCGAACCCGCGCAGCCGGTTCGTGGGCGAGATCCCCGCGGAGGACATCGAGTTCTCCGGCGTGGGATCCGCGGGCTTCGAGGGCACGGGCTGGGAGAAGCGCGGCGATCGCCACGGCACGTTCGGCTCCGGCGTGGGGTCGGATATGTACGGAGGCCGGGTGTTCGGCTCGTACACGCGCTCGACCGGCAGCGTCTCGCGGCGCACGCACATCAGCCCGGACGCGGGGCTCAAGCCCGCGACGTTCGGCAGCGGCACGAGCCGGGTCGCGCGCGGGCATGCGGCGGCGCCCAAGGTGGAGCAGCGGCGCCCGGACGCGGCGCGCGCCGCCGAGACCTTCGCGCCCGGCGACACCGTGAGCCATAAGACCTTCGGCACCGGCACGGTCATCAGCGCCTCGGGCGACATGATCGAGGTCAAGTTCGACAAGACCGGCCAGGTGAAGAAGCTCATGAAGGGGTTCGCGCCCATCGTGAAGGTGGGGTAGGGGAGCTGCTGGGGCGGTCGCCGTGCCGCCCTGCAGCGTTGCTGCATCGCCCCGTGGCGTCGGCCGCACCGCCTCATGGTGCCGTCGTGCCGCCCCGTGGTGCCGACCTTCTCTTCCACCGGGAAAACGCGGGGATGTCGGGGATCGCGGCAACGTTTCCGGCTTGCTATCGCTGTTGCGGAGGGGTTTGGTTCCCAAAGTGAGCGAAAGGGAGTGCGGCGGCCACCTTGGACCGCCTACGTCGCGTAGCCGAGGCGCCCCCTGCGCCCGGCGATCGTATCGTACACCGTCCGCCCGCCCTCGCGGAAGGCCTTGAGGCGCCCGGTCGCGTACCAC